>NZ_JBEZKG010000014.1:0-260153 GCF_040651535.1 Streptomyces sp. NPDC048420 | reverse complement strand
CCCGGCCGGACACTCCCCGCGTGACCCTGGTCGGGCCGACCAAGACCAGGCCGACCCGCCGGAAGACAACCTAAATCACCGGTATTGCCTCTAGCGGGTCCGTGACCGAAGGGAAGGCGTCATGACGGCCGAGCTGGTGCGGGGGCAGAACCATCCGCTCTCCCAGGCCCGTCTCGAGATCCGGATCGCGGCCGGCACACCGATCGTGGCCGGAGCCACGCTCGGTGACGAGCACGGCACGGTGCACGGCGTCGAGTGGGTCGTCCACCCGGGCGCACCCACCCTGCCGGGTCTTGAGGTTTCCCGGCAGGCGGCCGCCGACCACCGTCTCGCGGTCGACCTCGACGCCGTACCCGAGGCCGTCCACCGGGTCCATGTGCTGCTCGCCCTGCCCGCGGCGGCCGGCCCCGTGCGCTTCGGCGCCGTCGCCGCCCCGTTCCTCGCGGTCACGGGCCTGGACGGCACCGAAATCGCCAGCTACACCATCACCGGTCTGGACGCCGAATCGGCGGTCGTCGCACTGGAGCTCTACCGCCGACAGGGCGCCTGGAAGGTGCGCGCCGTGGGACAGGGCTACGCGGGCGGTCTCGCCGAACTCCTCACCGACCAGGGCCTTCCCCAGGCCCACCAGCTCGCGGGCACCGTCCATGAGGCGGTGGCCCAGGGACTGGCCCGTTCGGTGCCGGCGCCTCCCGCCCGCACGGCGGACGGCGACCGTTCCCGGCAGACGACCACACCGACGCTCGGCGCGGACCAGGGCTCCACCACGACCCAGGGCCCCGCGGCAGCCCAGGGCGCCCCCGGAGCCGTACCGCCGCAGCCGCTGTCGCCGTACGGCGCACAGCCGCCCGGCACTCCACCGCAGCCGATGCCCCCGACCGGCGGCCCTGCCTCCGGGGCACCGCAACCCGTCCCTCCCTACGGCGCTCAGGGCGCCCCGCAGTCCGGATACGCCCACGCGCCCGGGACCGCGGACTCCGCCGCTCAGCCGGGCGCGCCCAGCGCAGGCGGCCCCATCGACTACAGCCACCCTCGACGGCAGAACACCGCCCCGCCGCCCCCGCCAGCCGCGCCTCCCGCCCAGCCAGGCGAGCCCGGGCGACCCGTCGCCGGGGACGCGACCGGGTGGTCCATGGACGAGCGGCTCTACAACCAGGTGTGGGGCATGTTCGAGGATCTGGCCCGCTCCACGGCCGCCTACCGCAGTGCCGTCGACTTCGCCGACTCGCGCATGGAGAAGGAGCTCGACGCGGCCCTCGCCGACCCGCGCAGCCGGATCGGCGGACAGGGCGACGCCGCGCGGGAGGCGGCCCGCGCCAAGCACGCCCAGCTCGTCGAACAGGCCCGGGCGGCCTACGACCGGGATCTCGGCCAGCTCACGGCCGAGTCCGAGGTGGTCGAGCCCGCCCTGCCGGCGGCGTACGCCCGCTGGGACAACCCCGTATGGCACGGCTACCGGGTGCCGTTCGAGGCGCCCATGGCCGTGCGCCTTGGCGATCTGCATCTGCCGGAGTGCGCCGAGCTGCGCATCCCGATGCTGGTCAGGCTGCCGCTGGAGCGCGGTCTGTGGATCGACAGCGGAGCCGCCGGATTGCTCGACGGCTCGTTCCTCGACTCCCACGAACTGCGCGGCCTCGCCATGGACACGGCCGTCGCACTCGCGGCCCGGCTCCTCGCCGTCCACCCCGCCGGTGACTTCACCCTCCACGTCATCGACCCGGCCGGCTCGGGCGCGCAGGCCCTGGCCCCGCTGGCGCGCACCGGTGTGCTCGCGGCCCCGCCCGCCGTCGGCGCCGCGGGTGTCGCGGACGCCCTGGCCAGGCTCACCCAGCGCGTCGACCTGGTGCAGATGGCGGTGCGCGGCGGCGCGGCCGACTCCCTCCCGCCCGGCCTCGACACCTCCGAGCAGCTCCTGATCGTCAACGACTTCCCGCACGGCTTCGACGACCGGGCCGTGACCCAGCTGCGCTACCTCGCGGACGAGGGACCGTCCGTCGGCGTCCACCTGATGATGGTTGCCGACCGTGAGGAGGCCTCCGCCTACGGCCCCCTCCTCGACCCCCTGTGGCGTTCGCTCATGCGGCTGACGCCGGTGCCGGACGACCATCTCGCCGACCCGTGGGTGGGGCACGCCTGGACCTATGAGCCGACGCTCGTGCCGCCCGGCAGCCAGGTGCTCCACCAGGTCCTGGAGCAGGTCGCGGTGGCTCGCACCAAGTACTCGTAAAGAGCTTTGACCAGGGATTTTGACCCTTCTTTTGCCAATCGCTTTACCTTTACTTGGTGATTGGGGTACGGTTGGTGGCACGGAGGGGAGTACTCCCTGTCGACTGCGGCGTACCCGTCAATACGGATCAGGCCTGATCCCGGGGCGTCGGCCCACCGTGGGTGGAAGAGACCTCCGGCAGCGCGACGACGCTGGTTACTTGCCGTTACGTATTGCCGGAGGAACTGTGGATGTTTCCGTGACCCTGTGGGTCCTGACGATCGTGGGCCTCGCCGCCCTCATCGCGGTCGACTTCTTCATCGGCCGCAAGCCGCACGACGTGTCCATCAAGGAAGCGGGCATCTGGACGGTCGTCTGGATCGCCCTGGCCGGCCTCTTCGGGCTCGGCCTGCTCATCTTCGGCAGTGGCCAGGCCGGCGGAGAGTTCTTCGCGGGCTTCATCACCGAGAAGTCCCTGAGCGTGGACAATCTCTTCGTCTTCGTCCTGATCATGGCGAAGTTCGCGGTCCCCTCGCAGTACCAGCAGCGGGTGCTCCTCATCGGTGTCCTCATAGCCCTGGTGCTGCGCGCCATCTTCATCGCCGCGGGCGCCGCCATCCTCGCCAGCTTCGCCTGGGTGTTCTACATCTTCGGCGCCTTCCTCATCTGGACCGCCTGGAAGCTCATCCAGGAGGCCCGGGCCGACGAGGAGGACGAGGAGTTCGAGGAGAACAAGCTGCTCAAGGCCGCTGAGCGGAGGTTCGGTGTCGCCGACCGGTACCACGGCACCAAGCTGTGGATCGAGGAGAACGGCAAGCGGGTCATGACCCCGATGCTGGTCGTGATGCTCGCCATCGGCACCACCGACGTGCTCTTCGCGCTCGACTCGATCCCCGCGATCTTCGGTCTGACCCAGGACCCGTACATCGTCTTCACGGCCAACGCGTTCGCCCTGATGGGTCTGCGGCAGCTGTACTTCCTCATCGGCGGTCTGCTGAAGAAGCTGGTCCACCTCAGCTACGGCCTGTCGATCATCCTGGGCTTCATCGGCGTCAAGCTGGTGCTGCACGCCCTGCACGAGTCCGGGGTTCACGTCCCCGAGATCAGCATTCCGGTCTCGCTCGGTGTGATCTGCTCGGTCCTGATCGTCACCACGATCACCAGCCTGAGGGCCTCCAAGAAGCAGGCGGCGGCCGAGGCGGCGCAGGCGGAGAGCGAAGGCGCTCCGAAGGACAGCATCGAGGCCTGACCGCGGCCGACGTAGAAAGAACCACCACCGGGAGCGGTGCGCGGCGAATTGCCGGGCACCGCTCCCGGTGCTTGTTTGGTTCCAGTGCGCGTACCCCGGCCCGGGTGCGCCGTGGCCGGCTGGAGACACCCATGAAGTTCGTGCAGATCATCGGCTTCGAGACCGAGCGCCTGGAAGAGATGGAGCAGGTGCTGCAGGAGGCGGCGCAGCGCAACGAGGGCAGGACGGGCGGCCCGACCCACCGCATGCTTCTGAAGGACCGGGACAGGCCCAACCACTATGTGGCGGTGCTCGAGTTCGAGTCGTACGACGAGGCCATGCGCAACAGCGACGACCCCGAGACGAGCAAACTCGCCGAGCAGTTGGGCGCGTTGAGCATCGGCGAGCGGGTCTACACCAACTGTGACGTCCTGGAGTCGGGCGAGCTCAAGTAGCCCTGGCGGAGTGCGCGCACCTCTGCGAGGATCGCCGCATGATCGCTCGGCTCGCGACCCGGTGGACGTCCGTCGTACCGGCGCTCGCGGTCGTCCTGCTGGTGTTCACCTGGGGGCGCGACCTGCCCGGGGCCGTCGTGGCACTCGTGACCCTGGTCCTCGCGGGGGCCGTACTGGCCGCCGTGCACCACGCCGAGGTGGTCGCCCACCGGGTCGGCGAACCGTTCGGCTCGCTCGTGCTCGCCGTCGCCGTCACGATCATCGAGGTCGCCCTGATCGTCACCCTGATGGCGGACGGTGGCGACAAGAGTGCGACCCTGGCCAGGGACACGGTCTTCGCGGCCGTGATGATCACCTGCAACGGCATCGTCGGCATCAGCCTGCTGGTGGCCTCACTGCGTCACGGCACCGCGGTCTTCAACCCGGAGGGCACCGGCGCCGCCCTCGCCACGGTCGCGACCCTGGCCACGCTGAGCCTGGTGCTGCCGACGTTCACGACGAGCAAGCCGGGCCCGGAGTTCTCCACCACCCAGCTGACCTTCGCCGCGCTCTCCTCACTGGTCCTGTACGGCCTGTTCGTGGCGACCCAGACCGTACGGCACCGCGACTACTTCCTCCCGATCACCCGCCAGGGCGAGGTGATCACCGCCGACGACCACGCCGACGTACCCGCCGCCCGTGCCGCGCTGATCAGCCTTGGCCTGCTGGGCCTGGCCCTGATCGGGGTGGTGGGCCTCGCCAAGGGCGTCTCGCCGACCATCGAGTCCGGGGTGGCCAAAGCCGGTCTTCCCCATGCCGTCGTCGGTGTGATCATCGCCCTGCTGGTGCTGCTCCCCGAGACCATCGCCGCACTGCGCTCCGCCCGGCGCGACCGCGTGCAGACGAGCCTCAACCTGGCCCTCGGCTCGGCCATGGCCAGCATCGGCCTGACCATCCCCGCGGTGGCCCTGGCCTCCGTCTGGCTCTCCGGACCGCTGGTCCTCGGCCTCGGTGCCACCCACATGGTGCTGCTGGCCCTGACGGTGGTGGTGAGTTCGCTGACCGTGGTCCCGGGGCGAGCCACACCGCTCCAGGGCGGCGTCCATCTGGTGCTGTTCGCCGCCTACCTGGAGCTGGCGATCAATCCATAGCCGGCTCGGCCGCCGTCGCCGCCACGGGCACCGGCCGGGTCTCCGGCAGCATTGCGAAACACCCCAGACTCAGCAGCGCGATCCCGGTCAGGTAGGCGCCCACACCCCAGGGCACCCGCCCACCGTGCTCCACCAGCGCCGTCGCCACGATCGGCGTCAGCGCACCCCCGATCACCCCACCGAGGTTGTAGCCGACCGAGGCACCCGTGCAGCGCACCCGCGGCTCGTACAGCTCCGGCAGATACGCGGCGATCACCGCGAACATCGTGATGAACGCGATCATCGCGCCCAGGAACCCGAGGAACATCAGCAGCGGCTCCCCGGTCGCCAGCAGCGCCACCATCGGGAACATCCACAGCGCCGCCATCGCGCACCCGGCCAGACACAACGGCCGCCGCCCGTACCGGTCCCCGAGCACCGCCGCCACCGGTGTGAGCGAGCCCTTCACCAGCACCGCGGCCATGATGCAGGTCAGCATGACGGTACGGCTCACCCCGAGCCGCTCCGTCCCGTAGGCGAGGGACCAGGTCGTCACGGCGTAGAAGATCGCGTACCCCACGGCGAGCGCCCCGGCCGTCAGCAGAACGAGCCGCCAATGGTCGCGCGCCACCTCGGCGAGCGGCACACGCGCGCGGTCGTCGATCTCCAGGAAGCTGGGACTCTCCGCGAGCGAGGAGCGCAGCCACAGCCCCACCACCGCCAGGACTCCGGCCGCCCAGAACGGCACCCGCCAGCCCCACGCGGCGAACTGCGCCTCGGACAGCGTCGCCGACAGTGCCAGCACCACACCATTGGCGAGCAGAAAGCCCAGCGCGGGTCCCACCTGCGGGAAACTCGTCCACAGCCCGCGCCGCTCGGCGGGCGCGTGCTCCGCGGTCAGCAGCACGGCCCCGCCCCACTCCCCGCCGAGCCCCAGCCCCTGCAGAAAGCGCAGCACCAGCAGCAGCGCCGGCGCGGCCACACCGATCGTGCCGTACGTCGGCACACAGCCGACCGCGACCGTGGCGCCGCCGGTCAGCAGCAGCGAGATGACGAGCACCGGCCGCCGCCCGCGCCGGTCCCCGAGGTGCCCGAACAGCACCGACCCGAGCGGGCGCGCGACGAACCCCACGCCGAACGTACCGAACGCGGCCAGCGTCCCCGCCAGGGGCGAGAACGTCGGGAAGAACAGCGGCCCCAGGACCAGCGCCGCGGCCGTGCCGTAGACGAAGAAGTCGTAGAACTCGATGGCCGTCCCGGCGAGCGAGGCGGCCGCGAGCCGCGGCATGGAGGGCGCCCTTACGGTGCGTACGTCGTGCATGCCGCGTCAACTACCCACAGTGATCGGTAGTTACGGGGGCGCGCGGTGGTGATGGCCCAGCGTCGTATCCGCCCATCTTCGGCATCACCGGAGGGTACGCGCCGTACCGCGCGCGGCGCACCGTGATACACCGGGGACGAGCAGCCCACCCGCACCGGACCGGAGGAACCGTGCCCCGCACCCTGGCCAACGCCCCGATCATGATCCTCAACGGCCCCAACCTGAACCTGCTGGGTCAGCGGCAGCCGGAGATCTACGGCAAGGACACCCTGGCCGACGTCGAGGCCCTGTGCGCCAGGGCCGCGGCCGCGCACGGTGGCACGGTGGACTTCAGGCAGTCCAACCACGAGGGCGAACTGGTCGACTGGATCCACGAGGCACGGCTGAACCACTGCGGGATCGTCATCAACCCCGGCGCCTACTCGCACACGTCGGTGGCGATCCTGGACGCGCTCAACACCTGCGACGGGCTGCCGGTCATCGAGGTGCACATCTCCAACATCCACCAGCGTGAGTCCTTCCGGCACCACTCCTACGTCTCGCTGCGCGCGGACGGGGTCATCGCCGGCTGCGGTGTGCAGGGATATGCGTTCGGAGTGGAGCGGGTCGCGGCGCTGGCGGGGCCGGCCCGGACGGACGCGTAAGGACCGATGCCCTGGCGGGGCGGTCCTTACAACCGTCCCGCCTCCACGATCCGTCTCAGGAAGCGCTGCGTCCGCTCCTGCTGCGGATCGCCGAAGATCTGCTCGGCCGTCCCGCGCTCCAGCACCACGCCTCCGTCCAGAAAACAGACCTGGTCGGCGACCTCCCGCGCGAAGCCCATCTCGTGCGTGGCGAGCACCATGGTCATGCCGTCGCCCTTCAGATCCCGCACGACGTTCAGCACCTCGCCCACCAGCTCCGGGTCGAGAGCCGCGGTGATCTCGTCGAGCAGCAGCAACCGGGGGCGTACCGCGAGGGCCCGCACGATCGCCACCCGCTGCTGTTGGCCGCCGCTCAGCCGGTCCGGGTACTCGCCCGCCTTCCCGCCGAGCCCGAGCCGCTCCAGGAGCTCACGGGCGTGCTCCTCGGCCGCCACGCGGGCCACGCCGTGCACCCGGCGCGGGGCCAGCGTGATGTTCTCCAGGACCGTCATGTGCGGAAAGAGGTTGTACGCCTGGAAGACCACGCCGATACGACGCCGTACCGCGTCCTGGTCGACGCGCGGATCGGTGATCTCCTCGCCGTCCAGCCAGATCGCGCCGTCGTCGATCTCCTCCAGGAGGTTGGCGCAGCGCAGCAGTGTCGACTTGCCGGAGCCGGAGGCCCCGATCAGCGCGGTCACCGTGTGCGGGGCGACCTCCAGATCGACGTCCCGCAGTACGACCGAACCGCCGAAGGTCTTGCGAACGGACTCCATCCGCAGCACCGGTCCGTCTGCGTCGCTCATGCGATTCCTCCCTGGGCCCGCCGGCGGTCCATCCGCGCCGTCACCCAGTCCGTGAAGCGGGTCATCGGGATGGTCAGTGCCACGAACACGAGGCCCGCGACGATGTACGGCGTGTAGTTGAGGCTGCGCCCGACGATGATGTCGGCGGCCCGTACGGCGTCGATGGCACCGCCGATCGACACCAGACCGGTGTCCTTCTGCAGGGACACCAGGTCGTTCAGCAGCGGCGGCACCTGGCGGCGCACGGCCTGCGGCAGCACCACGTGACGCAGCGCCTGCCGGTTGGACAGGCCGAGCGAGCGGGCCGCGGCGCGCTGCGAGGGGTGCACGGACTCGATGCCGGCGCGGAACACCTCGGCCACGTACGCCGAGTACGTGAGCGTGAGCGCCGTACCGCCCAGCAGGACCGGGTCGACCGTCACGCCCTGGAGCCTGAGCGCCGGGACGCCAAGGACGACGATCATGAGGTTAATGATGAGCGGAAGGCCGCGGAAGAAGTCCGTGTAGGCGGCGGCCAGGAAACGCAGCGGGAAGAACACAGGGCCGCGCAGTGTGCGTGCGATGGCGATCAGCATGCCGAGCACCAGCACCGCGACACCGCAGACCAGCAGCAGCCGGACGTTCAGCCACAGCCCTTCGAGGACCTTCGGGAACGCCTCGCGCGCGTACTGCCCGTTGAAGAAGGTCTCCTTGGTGCGCGGCCAGCCGGGAGCACTGACGACGACCAGGTAGAGGACGACGGCGGTGACGAGGGTCGAGACCGCGGCGATCGCCGTCGCGCGGCGGGCGCGGGTGCGCTTGAGACGCTCCCGGTCGATCCGCCGCTGCGACGGTGTGTAGGAGTCGCCGGTGTCTTCCTGGCCGGACTCGTCCTTCGTGAGCGTCACTTGAGCACCGGGGCGTCGACCGCGTCCGACAGCCACTGCTGTTCGAGCTTGGCGAGCGTGCCGTCCTTGCGCAGGGCGTCCACGGCGGCCGTCACGCAGGAGGTGAGCGCGCTGCCCTTGTCGAGCACGAGTCCGAACTGCTCCGGCGTTCCGCCCTGGTTCTCGAACTGGCCGACGATGGTGCCGTCCGTCACCTCGGCCGCCGTGATGTAGAAGGCGGTCGGCAGGTCGACGACGATGGCGTCCACCTGCTTGTTCTCCAGAGCGGACTTGGCCTGGTCGTTCTTGGCGTACGCGGCGGCCTCCCGCGTCGGCTTCACCACGTCCTGGATGTAGTTCAGGCTGGTCGTACCGACCTGGGCGCCGAGCTTCAGGCCCTTCAGGTCCGCGATGCTTGTCGCCTTGGCGGCCTTGGAACCCTTGAGTGCGATGACGGCCTGGCGCACGTCGTAGTAGCCGGACGAGAAGTCCACGGCCTTCTTGCGCTCGGCGCTGATCGACACCTGGTTGATGTCGAAGTCGAAGGTCTTCTCCCCGGGCGCGAAAGCCTTGTTGAAGGGGACGCTCTGCCAGACGACGGCGCTCTTGTCGTAGCCGAGCTGCCGCGCCACGGCGTACGCGACGGCCGACTCGAAGCCCTTGCCGTTCGCGGGCTTGTCGTCCTTGAACCACGGCTCGTACGCCGGCTCGTCGGTCGCGATCGTGAGCTTGCCGGAGGTCTTGGTGCCCAACTTGCCCTTGGCACAGGTGGTTCCGGTCGACCCCGAGGCCTTGGCGTTCGCGTCGTCGTCGGGCTGCGGAGCGCAGCCGACGGCGGTGGCGAGCAGTGCTATGGAGGCCGCGGCGACGGCGCGGCGCAGTGCGCGGGGGGCAGGATGCATGGCGGGAGAGTGGCAGTCCGCTGTCCCGTTTGTCGAGGTCACGACGGCAATCGTCCGCATATTGGGAACGGGTGTTGCATTCTCGTGAACACTTTTCGGACAGGCCGGGTAGCCGGGGCCGCCGGTCGAGGGCGGGGATCGAAAGACCGGCGGCCCGTACCGCGCAGGAGCCGTCATCCTGTGCGGGGCTGCCTCCAGTTGACTGCGCAACCACCTGCGCCGGGAGCGCGTGTGTGGCACCGGCGTGTGTGAAGGATTCACACGGGGCGCGCAACTCCGCTGTCGCGCCCCGGCGTTCACCACCCCCGCGCGTGCCACTCCGGCAGCTGCGGCCGCTCCGCACCCAGCGTCGTGTCGTTGCCGTGTCCCGGGTAGACCCAGGTCTCGTCCGGCAGGGCGCCGAAGATCTTCGTCTCGACGTCGTGGATCAGGCTGGCGAACGCCTGTGGATCCTTGCGGGTGTTGCCGACGCCGCCCGGGAACACCAAAGGTCACCGGGTAACACAACAAATGTGACCGCCAACCCTGCCCCGCCCGCACCGTGGCGTTCCCGTACGCCCGTATGAGCGAGGACCCCCGTGACCTGAAGCGCGGTGTCGACCGACAGATGGACGACCCCGAGCCTTCGCTGCAGACAACGTCTGGGAGATCGGCGCTGAGTACATCGAGAACGACAAGGTTCCGGCAAGGGCAGGGTAAGCAGCCGTCCGGGCTGGTCTGGGGGCGGTTCAGCTCACAGTGGGCACCACGTACGTCTTCCGGCGCGGCCAGTGGGATCAGTCCGGTGATCTGGCCCACGACGTAGCGGGTCGAGGCGAGGGCTCTTTCGTGCCGACCGGGCGGGGGCGAGACCTGGTCGCCAACGACGTAGAGGCTGGCGCCGTGAGGCTGCAGCAGTTGCTGGTAGGTCTCCCGTCTGGCTGGAGGCCTCGGGACGCCAGGCAGGCTCTCACTGTCCTCGATGGAGTGCAGCTCCATCACACCCCACCGGGTGCTCGCGACCTGCCGGCTACCCGGAGCCACAGGCGTCACGCTCCCGAGGCTTCCCGGAATTCCTCGGACCCTCCGCCCACGGACACTCCCTTACCGGGTGAAGCCGATGTCCTGGTAGCGCGGGTCCGCGAAGCCGTAGGCGCCGAGGTTGACCAGGGTGCTCTTGACGGCCTTGATGTCGGGGCGCTGGTAGAGCGGGAGCAGGTTGGCCTGCTTCCAGATCAGGGTGTCGGCGAAGTTGGTGTCGGTGATGGCCTGGGCCGGGTCGAGATCTGCGGAGGCCTTCTTCATGGCGGCGTCGAGCTCGTCGCTGCCCACACCGGTGTAGTTCTGCTGGATGTCGGAGCCCACGGGCTTGGCGTAGATCGACTGGGTCGAGGAGGTCGGGAAGGGGGTCCCGATCCAGGAGAAGACAGTCAGGTCGAAGTTGCCCGGGGTGACGTACTTGTCGAAGAAGTTCTGGAGTGGCACGGACTTGATGTTCAGCTTGATGCCCACGGCCTTGAGCATCGGCTGCATCAGCTTGCCCTCGTTGGCCGAGACGCTGACGGCGGCTGGGATGACGAGGTTGAGTTCGAGCGTCTTGCCGTTCTTCTTACGGTACTCGCCGTCGAGCTTCCAGCCTGCCGCTTCCAGCGAGGCCTTGGACTTGGCCGGGTCGTACGTTCCGTACTCGCCGGCGTTGTCCTTGTAGCCCTTCTGGTTGGTGACGTAGAAGTGGTTGTTCAGCGGCGTCGGTGTCCAGCCCAGGCCCTGGAGGTCGGACTTGGCGATGGCGTCACGGCTGAGTGCCTGGGTGACGGCCTGCCGCACGGCGGCGTCCTTGAGGGCGCCCTGGGTGCCGTTGATGGTGAGGTGACGGTAGTTCGGGCCTGCGGCCTCACGGATGGAGGCGCCCTTGACGGCCTTGGCCTCCTTGTAGGCGGCCGGGTCCGGGCCGACGTCGAAGAAGTCGACCTCGCCGTTGGCGAAGGCTCCGGCGGTGGCGTCGGAGTCCAGCGCACGATAGATGATCTTGTCGAGGATCGCCTTGTCGCCCCACCAGGTGCTGTCGCGGACAACGGTCAGGGTCTTCGCGGTCTTGTCGATGCTGCCGAACTTGAAGGGGCCCGCGGTGACCGGGATCTTGCCCAGGTAACCGTTGTTGAAGCCGTCCGGGGTGCTGGTGACCGAGGCCGGGTAGAGCGGGCTGAACAGACTCTTCCAGTCGCCGAAGGAGCTGGTGAAGGTGACGATCACCTCCTGGTCGCTCTTGCCCTTGGCGACGCTCTTGATCAGGTCGTAGCCGGTACTGGAGGAGATCTTGTACTTGGTGTTCTTCCCGTTCAGGGCGGTCCACTGGGACAAGAAGTCCTTGTACGAGAGCGCTGTGCCGTCGGACCACTTGGCCTTCGGGTTGATCTCGTAGGTGACAACCTGCTTGCCGGACCTCTTGTCCACGGTGGCCGAGGTCACGTAGTCGGGGTCGGGGCTCACGACGCCGGTGGCGTCCGACTTCATGATGATCGGCATCAGGGCGCGCTCGACGTCATAGCCGTCGGCAAGCGTGCCGTCGATCTCGTTGTAGTTGAAGTTCTCCGCGATCTCGCCCAGCGGCCAGTTGAGGGTGCCGCCCTGCTTCAGCTTGGTCCGGTCCGTCGCGGCGATGTTGTTCGCGGTGGACTTGGGGACTGAGGTCTTCTTGCTGTCGTCCTTGGTGTCGCCTCCGCCGCACGCGGTCAGGGTCAGTGCGCCGGTGGTGACCAGGGTGATCAGCGCAAGGGACGTACGGGTTCTCTTCAAGGGTGCTCTCCTCATACGGTGCAGAGTGGGACAGGGACGGTGAGAAGCAGGGGCGTTGTGCCTACAGCACCGCGGCGGCCGCCGCGTAGTGACAGGCGGCGCTGTGGCCGGGACGGTTGTCGATGAGGTCGTGCAGGGCCGGGTCCTCGTCGCGGCAGCGGGTGCGGGCCGCCTCGTCGAGGGCGGTGAACTTGGGGCAGCGGTTGCGGAACCGGCAGCCGCTCGGTACCTCCGCCGGGCTCGGCAGATCGCCGGTAAGCAGGATTCGCTTGCGCTGCCGCTCCTTGTGCGGGTCGGGCAGCGGCACGGCCGACAGCAGGGCCTGGGTGTAGGGGTGGGAGGGAGCTTCGAAGATCGACTCGGCGCTGCCCAGTTCGACGATCCGTCCGAGGTACATCACGGCGATCCGGTCGGCGATGTGCCGTACGACGGTCAGGTCGTGGGCGACGAAGAGATAGCTCAGCCCGAGCCGGGCCTTGAGTTCGTCCAGCAGATTGAGCACGCCGGCCTGGATGGAGACGTCCAGCGCCGAGACCGGCTCGTCGAGGATCACCAGCTTGGGTTCCAGCGCCAGCGCGCGGGCGATGCTGATGCGCTGCCTTTGGCCGCCGGAGAACTCCGCCGGGAAACGTTCTGCGTGTTCGGGATCGAGTCCCACTTGGCGCAACAGTTCGGGTACGCGGGCGGCGATCCGGTTCTTGGCCCAGCCGTGCGTCGTCAGCGGTTCGGCGATGATGTCACCGACCGGCATCCGGGCGTCCAGAGCGGCCAAGGGGTCCTGGAAGACCACTTGGAGGTCGCGGCGCAGTGCCTTGCGGTCACTGCCCTTGAGGCCCCGGATGTCCCTGCCGAACACGGTGACCGTCCCGGCCTGCCCGCTGGGCAGGTCCAGGATCTCCAGAAGGGTGGTGGTCTTGCCGCAGCCGGACTCCCCGACCAGTCCCAGGGTTTCGCCCTCGCGGATGTCGAAGCCGATGCCGTCCACCGCCCGGACGGTGCCGACCTGCCGCTTGAACACCGCGCCCTTCATCAGCGGGAAGTGCTTGACCAGGCCGTCGATCTCCAGAACCGTCGCCCGTTCCTCCCGGGGCACCTGAGCCACTGCCGTCGTCTGCGGCGGCTCCGGTACCGGGTAGATCTCGGAGGGGACCAGGGAGCCGCCCTCGGCCATTTCGTGGCTGCGGTGGCAGGCGGTGAAGTGGCTCCTGTTGTCCGCCGCGTCGGCCTCCGTCGCGAGCAGCTCCGGCTCGGCCTCGCGGCAACGGTCCACGGCGATGGGGCAGCGTGTCTGGAAAGGGCAGCCCAGCGGCAGGTCGTGCAGCGAGGGCGGGTTGCCGTCGATGGGAGTGAGGACGTGCTGCCGGTCGTCATCGAGCCGGGGGATCGAGCCCAGCAGGCCGATGGTATAGGGCATGCGCGGCGTGTAGTAGACCTCGTCCACCGAACCGGTCTCGACCGGTCGGCCCGCGTACATCACCTGGACCCGGTCGGCGAATCCGGCCACCACCCCGAGGTCGTGGGTGATCACGACGATGGCGGCGCCGGTGACCTCCTGAGCGGTCTTGAGGACATCCAGGATCTGCGCCTGGATGGTGACGTCCAGAGCGGTGGTCGGCTCGTCGGCGATGATCACTTTGGGGTCGTTGGCAATGGCCATCGCGATCACCGCGCGCTGCCGCATGCCGCCGGAGAACTCGTGCGGGAAGGCGTCCGCCCGGCGGGCGGGGTCGGGAATGCCGACCATGTCGAGCAGTTCGATCGTGCGCTTGCGGGCCGCGGCCTTGTCCAGGTCCTGGTGGATCCGGAGGGCCTCGATTATCTGGTCGCCCACCGTGTACACGGGGGTCAGCGCGGACAGCGGGTCCTGGAAGACCATGGCGATGTCCTTACCGCGGATCCGGGTCATCGACCGGTCGTCCAGGCCCAGCAGCTCGTTCCCGTGGAGCTTTACGGAGCCGCTCACCGCGGCCGTCTCGGGCAGCAGGCCAAGAACCGCCATGGACGACACCGACTTGCCCGATCCCGACTCGCCGACGATGCCCAGTACCTCGCCCGGCCGCACCGAGAAGGAGACACCGCGCACCGCGCGGACATCACCGGCCTCGCTCGGGAAGGTGACATGCAGGTCGGTGACTTCCAGAGCGGGGGCGAGCTCCGGTTCTGCGGTCAGCTCGCGGCTGCTCAGAATGGCGGTCACGTCGTGGGTCCTTCCGGGGACTTGCGGTTCTTCCTGGCCTTGGCGCGGCTGGAGTTGGGGTCGAGGGCGTCGCGCAGCCCGTCGCCGATGAAGGCGATGGACAGGCAGATCAGAACGAGGCAGCCGGCCGGGAAGTAGAACAGCCACGGAAAGGAGGGGGCGGCCGGAGTGCCGGTGGCAATCACCGTGCCGAGCGACACATCGGGCGCCTGCACACCGAAACCGAAGTACGACAGGCTGGTCTCGCCGATGATCGCGGTACCCACCTGGATGGTTCCGTCGATGATCAGCATCGAGGCCATCGACGGCAGGATGTGCCGGAAGATGATCACCGGGGCCGGTACGCCCATGTACTTCGCGGCCTTGACGAATTCACGGTCCTTCAGCGTCAGCGTCATGCTGCGTACCACCCGGCCGGTGATCATCCAGCTGAACGCAGCCAGCAGCACCACGAAGACCAGCCAGGTCGTCCCCTGGAACAGGGGCGAAAGCACCGCGATGATAAGGAAGTTGGGCATCACCAGCAGCAGGTCCACCACCCACATCAGGCCGCGGTCCGTCCAGCCGCCGAAGTAGCCCGCGCTCGCCCCGACGGCCGCTGCCACAACGGTACAGATGACGCCGGTGAGAAGACCGATGACCAGGGACTTCTGCATGCCTCTGGCGGTCAGCGCGAACAGGTCGGAGCCGGTCTGGTCGGTGCCGAACCAGTGGCTGGCCGACGGCGGCTGCTGGAAGGCGTTGAAGTCCAGGTCCGTATAGCTCCACTTGTAGAACAGCGGGGCCACATAGGCCATCAGGAACAGCAGGGCGAGCATCAGCAGTCCAAAGAGCGCTGTGCGGTTGCGCGCGAAACGGATGGCCGTGAGTCGGGTCCGGCTTCTGCGTCGAGGGGTCGGCTGGGCTGTGACGGCGACGGGTGCTGCGGGTTGTGCGGAAGGAGTCTGGACGGCCATGGGGGCTTTCCTCTGGGCGCGGGATCGGGGCGGGCTCGACGGGGGCGAGAGGATCTCAGTTCACCCGTACGCGCGGATCGAGAGCCGCGTACAGCAGGTCGGACAACAGGCCCGCGATCAGGACGATCACGGCGGTGAACAGGCCGACGGCGGCGGTGGCGTTCACGTCATTGGTGCTGATCGAGTTGATCAGCCACTCGCCCATACCGTGCCAGCCGAAGATCTTCTCGGTGAAGGTGGCGCCGGTGAAGAGAAGGACGACGTTGTAGACGAGAAGCGGCACGACCGGCAGGACCGCGGTGCGCAGACCGTGCTTCATCAGGGCGGCCCGTCGGCTCAGACCCTTGGCGCGGGCCGTGCGCAGGAAGTCGCTGCCCAGCACGTCGAGCATTGAACTGCGCTGGTAGCGGCTGTACAGAGCTACCTGGATGATGATCAGAGTCAGGCTGGGCAGCAGCAGATGCTGAAGTCGGCTCAGGAGGATATCGCCCGTGCCGCTCAACCCGGGGTCGTACTCCCCGGTGTACTCGATGACCTTGTGTCCCACCGCGTCGTTGAGGTCGATGGCCCAGAGCTTCAGCGTTACAGCGATCACGAACACCGGCATGGCGAGCACGCCGAATGACGCCAGGGTCGAGATTCGGTCCGATGCCCGGTATTGCCTGATGGCTCCCCACGCGCCGACCATGACTCCGCCCACGGAGCCCAGCAGCGTCGAGATGAGCAGCAGTCGGGTGCTCACGCCGACCCGGCGGCCGAACTCGTCATTGACCTGACCGCCGGTGACGGTACGCCCGAGATCGCCGTGCGCCACGCCGTTCGCCCAGTGGCCGAAGCGGACCAGGAGGGGCTTGTCGGGGTTGAGGTTGTAGTCGTTGAGCGTGGACGTCACCGAAGCGGCCGAGGGCTTCGGGTTGCGGCCCTCGAAGTTGGCTCTCGGGTTGAGACTGATCGCCGCGAGGGCGTACGTGAGGGAGGCCGCGATGATGACCAGCGCCAGGTAGTTGACGAAACGGCGCAACATGAATCGGCCCACGTGCTCAGCTCTCTTGTGTGGCCCTCACCCAGGCGTTACGGGTTCGAGCGATGACTTCCAGGCAAACTCATGAATAAATGCGCAGCAGTTACGCCGGTCAGCCCCGTGCGGACTGTGCGCAGAATTTTCGTTCCTGAAACAACCCTGGAACGACCCGCCCTTGTGTTCGTTCGCGTCCTGGCCCGGACTCCGCAGTTCCCAGGGGGACTTGGGGGGTTGGATGGACTTTCGCAACTCATTTATGGCGGCGTCAATGAGCGTCGCTAGTCTTGATGAATCCTTGATCTACTTTGCGGAAATCTGACCTCAAGCGCGGGTTATCCCTCATTGACAGCGGATAGCGCGCGGTGAAAAAAGGGCTGATGCGGATCCGCCGGAGGGGTATCCCTCACACCACCCTTCACCGTGCGGGTGCGATGTCCTCAAGCCCCTCCGTACGCCACAGACGTGTGGGCAGCAGTCCGCGCGGCACCAGGACGAAGCCCACCGCGACCAAGCAGGATCGCGGCGTGGACGCCAAGCGCTTGACCCGGCAGGCCCCCGGCCAGCCCTCCGAGTGGCGGGGCCGCCCCAGGTGATCACCCGCTTCGAGGCGTCGACGCCGAGCACGCGCGGGACGCTGCGCCTGCCGGTAACGTCATCCATGCAGGTCAAGCGGCATGTTGATACTCGTGGATCACACCGCCGAGTCGGTTGTGTCGGCGTATGCTCAGGCGGGTGATTCGGTCTGGATCTGTGATCGGTTCCGGGGCGGCCCGCAGCGGAGCCGATGGGTTCATGGCCTGGTGGGGTCTGTGTTCGTTGTGATGGGTCTCGAACTCGCGTAGCGCGTGGCGTAGATGGTTCTCGTTCCAGACCAGGGTGCGGTCCAGGAGTTCGTGACGGCAGGTCTGGATCCAGCGTTCCATGATGGAGTTCATCCGGGGGACGCGGATGCCGCTGAGGGCGGTTTCGACGCCGGCGTCGGCGAGGATCTGATCGAACAGGGCGGGGAACTTCGCATCCCGGTCCCGGATCAGATATTTGACGCTCGCGCCCGCGTCCTCGAGGTCCATGACAAGGCTCCTCGCCACCTGAGTGACCGAGGACGCGGTCGGGTGGGCCGTGGTACCCAGGGCGCGGATGCGCCGGGTTCCGTGCTCGATGACGGCCAGGATGTACCGACGCTTCCCGGTCAGGGTGACGGCTTCGATGAAGTCGAGGTCAGGAGCGCGTCGGCCTGCGAGCGCAGGAGTCGGCCCAGGTGGTGGCCCCCAGGTCGGGGGCCGGGTCGATGCCCTCGGCTTTCAGGATCTCCCAGACCGTGGACGCCGCCACCTTGATCCCGACGGTGGCCAGTTCGCCGTGCATGCGGCGATAACCTCAGGACGGATTCTCCCGGACAAGGCGAAGGACCAGGACGCGGATGGGGCGCACGGTACGCGACCGACCCGGGCGCAGGGGCCGGGAGGCGCTCGCGTGACGCCGCCGTACCAGGTCGCGGTGCCGGCGCAGGACCGTGTCGACCCGCACGAGCAGGCGCAGTCGGCGCAGCGACTCACAGGGCAGGTTTGCCAGGAGGGCGGCCAGGAAAGCCCGATGCTCGGGTTCGAGCTGCACCTTGACAGCCCGAGCTGCCGCTGCACGACCGTGAGCTGATGTCGCAGGACCAGGATCTCGACGCCCTTGTCACGGTCGCTCATCGGCAGCAGCCGCAGGACCGAGAAGGCGTTCGTCACAGCCAGGTAGGCAAATCGCAGCAACACAGTCGATGACATGCCGCACCCGCCCAGAGTCGCCACGAACGGTGGCCCCCGTAGGCAGTTCTCTGCGGCACTCCGGGCTCAGACACCTCGCGGAGAAGGGCCGTTCCGCCCCCGAGTTGCAGGCCAAGTCCCGGAAAGCACCTGGGGACGCTGGGTCACTACGTCAAACTCGGCGAGGAGATTTCCGCCCGCGTCACCGCCGAGAATGATGAGCACAACCGCCGCCGTCGACGCTGACATCCGCCCGGCCGCGCCCGCCACGAGATCAAGGGAGCCCATGGAATTCCGGTCGATTGAGCGCGTTCCGCAGGCATTCCAGCAGTCGGTGAGCGCCGAGGATATCGGGAACGTCTGCCGACGGGCGTTCGGGGGCGCCGCCACGCCGGTGTCCGCCGTCGAGCTGGCCACGGGGATGTACAACAACGTGTACCGCGTGAACCTGGCCGGACGGGATCGGCCGGTGATCCTGCGGGTCGCGCCGGAAGAGGGCCGCCAGTTCCACAGTGAGCGCCACCTGATGCGCAAAGAGTACGGCAGTGTGCCGTGGCTGGCGGTGATCGCGCCGCTGATGCCGCAGGTCCTCGCCGTGGACTGGTCGCACGAGGTGATCGGCCGGGACTGGATGATCCAGACCCACCTGGACGGCGTCCCGGCTCCGGAGCAACTGGGGACGTATCCGCGCACGGCGTGGCCGGTGTTCTTCCGGCAGATGGGCGTGATCGCCCGTTCCGTGCACGATGTGAGGGGACCGCACTTCGGGCCCGTCGGCGGCCCGGGGCACGGGACGTGGAGCGAGGCTGTGATCACGTCGCTGGAGGAGATCGCCGCCGACCTGGACGGTGCCGGCCTGGACGCGGCCGACGTACGGAAGGTCGCCGCTGTGGCCGCGCACGACCGTGCCGTGCTCGACGAGGTCACCGAACCGGGGCTGCTGACCGGGGACCTGTGGACGGTCAACGTGATGCTCGACGCCGGGGCCGCGGAGCCAACGATCACCGGGGTGCTCGACATGGACCGCACCTGGTGGGGCGACCCGGCCGCGGACTGGACGATCCGGATGGCGACGGCGAAGCAGGACGAGCGCGTGGCGTTCTGGGAGGCGTACGGGGAGCGGGACGGCTCTCCCGCCGCGGTATGGCGTTCGCTGGTCTACGAGGTCCGGCACCTTGGTGCCGTTCGTCTGGAGCGCCACCGGCTGGGCAACGCCGCTGGGGTGAAGAACACCTACGACGCAGTGGCCGCCGTTCTGGCCGACCTGGGCTGACGTTCCCAGACCACTTGTGCGCCAGGTCGGTTGGAGGACTCAGGCGGTGACGGCGACTCTGCGCAGGAGGTGGGCGGTGGGCAGGCGTCGGCGGGCTTCGCTTTTCAGGAGTTCGCCGGAGACGAGCACTGGTGGTTTGCCGGCACGGAGGTCACCTGGGACGAGATATTCGCTGCAGTCGACTCCTTTGGGGCCGAGAACCTCCTCGCCGTAGAGCGCATCCCTGGCCGCATCGGAGTCCGGCCGACTCCCCTGGGCATCAAGTTCGCCCTCTCCCTCATGACCTTGAGGACTTCATGAGCACTCAGTAGTCCCACTCTTCGAACGTCACCAACAACTTCGGTGACAACTACTGTGGCAGCGTCGTCGTCCAAGGGGACGCCCCAACAGCAATCTCGCCACGGGCGGAGGCAACACCCTGACTGTCAATCAGGGCGTGGATGGAGACGCGCTTGCCTCACTCGTCGCCCAGCTGCGACAGATCGCGCCGACCCTGGAGCTCGCACAGGAAGACGTCGGGGAACTCGCCGAGGAGATCGACACCCTTGAGGGCGAAGGAACCGAACCGACCCGGGCCGCAGGATCATGCGTCGAATCGCACACATCGTCACGCCCGCCCTGCCTGCAGCTGCAGCGGCGGGTGCCGACGCAGCTGTCCAGGCGGCCATCTCGGCGGGTACGGGAACTCTTCACCTGACCGTCTCGGTGCGGTGGTCGCTGGCTCCGACCGACTGCCAGAGACGCGGCTATCCCCAAGTGCCACCAGGGCGGCGATGCCGCCGACCTACCAGCCCCGCTCGTGCCACTCGCCGAGGCGGGGCCGCTCGGTGCCGAGTGTGGTGTCGTTGCCGTGGCCCGGGTAGATCCAAGTCTCGTCCGGGAGCACGAAGACCTTCGCTTCTAGGCCCGACATCAACGACTCGAAGTCCTCGGGACGTGTTGTCCGACCAGGCCCCCCGGGGAAGAGACAGTCCCCGGTGAACACATGGGGATGTCCGTGCGGGTCGTCGTAGACGAGGGCGATGGAGCCCGGCGTGTGGCCGACCAGGTGGCGTGCGGTCAGCTGCACGTGGCCCACGGAGATGACGTCGCCGTCGTCGATCAGGACGTCCGTGGGCACGGGGATGCCGTCGGCGTCGTCCCGGCCGGCGTACGTACGCGCGCGCGTGGCCGTGACGACCTCGGCGAGCGCCTGCCAGTGGTCGCCGTGCTGGTGGGTGGTGACGACCGACATGATGCCGTCGTCACCGATCATGCCCAGCAGGGTGTGCGCGTCGTTGGCGGCGTCGATCAGGAGCTGCTCGTCGGTGGCCCGGCAGCGCAGCAGATAGGCGTTGTTGTTCATCGGACCGACCGCGATCTTGGTGATCATCAGGTCCTTGAGCTCGTGCACGTCGGCGGGTCCGCCGACCGTCACCTGTCCGCTGTACGTCATGACGGTCAGCCTATAGCGGGGGCAGCGAGGGGAGGGCGCCTCCGCGCACCGTCAGTGCGGAGCCGTCCCGGCGGCCGGCGAGCCAGCCGAGCAGGTCGGCGGGGGTGCCGCTGACGACCGTCGCGTCGCCCGCCGCGCCCCCGCCGGTGGTCCAGTTGCCGGTACCGAAGCCGTTGCCGGAGGTCCACACCCGTCCCGAGTCCGTGACCAGCGCCGTCGACGGCACGCTCGGGTGTCCCGCGAACCGCTCGGCCAGGAAGTCGATCTCGCGGTAGGTGAACTCCTCGGGGAGGTCCTCCAGCTCGTACCCGATCCCGAGGTCCACGTGATGCAGCTCCACCTCCACCCACCGCCGGAACGGCACCCGGGACGCCGAGTCGGTGACCCCGTTGCGCAGTTCGACCGTGCGCGACCAGTCCGCCGGTGCGGCTCCCTCCGCCTGGAAGCGGGCGGCACTGTCACGGAGGTCGGCGAGCTGGACGTCGAGGGGGCGGGGGGCGTCCCGCTCGATGTCCGCGTCGCGCGCCTCGCCGGTGGGGTACATCGGCAGCCCCCTCAGAACGTTCACGAGGGCGTCTGCGTTGCGGGCCAGGTGTGCGAGGACATGTCCACGGCTCCAGCCCGGCAGCCGTGACGACTCCGTCACGGACGCGTTGTCCAGCTTGGCGGCTGCGGTCAGCAGCCGCTCGGTCGCACCACGTACAGACTCCAGGTCATGAGCGTGATCAATCATGGTGCTGACCCTACTAGCCCCGCCACACCTTTGGGTGAAGGTGGTGAAGCAGTGCCGTAAATCGAAAGCGCGTGCTATATGGTCGGGTGCGGCGTCGGGCATGCTGGATGGCGGGGGATTGTTATGCCTCCGGGGAATCCGACCGGCGTTGTCAGTGGCTCCCCCTAGTCTGAGAAAGCACGGGGGCCTCGCCCCTGTCACTCCTCTCAAGCCAAGAAAGGTGCGGACCGGCGTGGCCGACCGTCTCATCGTCCGTGGCGCGCGCGAGCACAACCTGAAGAACGTCTCGCTCGACCTGCCTCGCGACTCGCTCATCGTCTTCACGGGCCTGTCCGGGTCGGGCAAGTCCTCCCTGGCCTTCGACACCATCTTCGCCGAGGGTCAGCGCCGCTACGTGGAGTCGCTCTCCTCGTACGCCCGCCAGTTCCTCGGCCAGATGGACAAGCCCGACGTCGACTTCATCGAGGGCCTGTCGCCCGCGGTCTCCATCGACCAGAAGTCGACCTCGCGCAACCCGCGCTCGACGGTCGGCACCATCACCGAGGTCTACGACTACCTGCGCCTGCTCTTCGCGCGCATCGGCAAGCCGCACTGCCCCGAGTGCCGCCGGCCGATCTCGCGCCAGTCGCCGCAGGCCATCGTCGACCGGGTCCTGGAGCTGCCGGAGGGGAGCCGCTTCCAGGTGCTCTCGCCGCTGGTGCGGGAGCGCAAGGGGGAGTTCGTCGACCTCTTCGCCGATCTCCAGACCAAGGGCTACAGCCGCGCGCGTGTGGACGGCGCGACCGTCCAGCTCTCCAACCCGCCCACGCTCAAGAAGCAGGAGAAGCACACCATCGAGGTGGTCATCGACCGTCTCACGGTGAAGGACTCTGCCAAGCGCCGTCTCACCGACTCCGTGGAGACCGCACTCGGACTCTCCGGCGGCATGGTCGTGCTCGACTTCGTCGACCTCCCCGAGGACGACCCCGAGCGGGAGCGGATGTTCTCGGAGCACCTGTACTGCCCGTACGACGACCTGTCCTTCGAGGAGCTGGAGCCCCGCTCCTTCTCCTTCAACTCGCCCTTCGGCGCCTGCCCCGAGTGCACCGGCATCGGCACCCGCATGGAGGTCGACCCGGAGCTGATCGTCCCCGACGAGGACAAGTCACTCGACGAGGGCGCCATCCACCCCTGGTCGCACGGCCACACCAAGGACTACTTCGGCCGCCTCATCGGGGCCCTCGCGGACGCGCTAGGGTTCCGGACGGACATCCCCTTCGCCGGACTGCCCCAGCGCGCCAAGAAGGCCCTGCTGTACGGCCACAAGACGCAGATCGAGGTCCGCTACCGCAACCGGTACGGCCGCGAGCGGGTCTACACGACACCCTTCGAAGGGGCCGTGCCCTTCGTCAAGCGCCGGCACAGCGAGTCCGAGAGCGACGCCAGCCGGGAGCGCTTCGAGGGCTATATGCGCGAGGTGCCCTGTCCCACCTGTGAGGGCACCCGTCTGAAGCCGCTCGTCCTCGCGGTCACCGTCATGGACAAGTCGATCGCCGAGGTCTCCGGCATGTCCATCAGCGACTGCGCGGACTTCCTGGGCGAGCTGAAGCTCAGCGCCCGCGACAAGAAGATCGCCGAGCGGGTGCTGAAGGAGGTCAACGAACGGCTCAAGTTCCTGGTCGACGTCGGCCTGGACTACCTCTCGCTGAACCGCGCGGCCGGCACCCTCTCCGGCGGCGAGGCCCAGCGCATCCGCCTGGCCACCCAGATCGGCTCCGGACTCGTCGGCGTCCTGTACGTCCTCGACGAGCCGTCCATCGGCCTGCACCAGCGCGACAACCACCGGCTCATCGAGACCCTGGTCCGGCTGCGCGACATGGGCAACACGCTCATCGTCGTCGAGCACGACGAGGACACCATCAAGGTCGCCGACTGGGTCGTCGACATCGGCCCCGGCGCGGGTGAGCACGGCGGCAAGGTCGTCCACAGCGGCTCCCTCAAGGAGCTTCTGGTCAACGACGAGTCGCAGACCGGGCAGTACCTCTCGGGCAAGAAGGCCATCCCGCTGCCCGACATCCGCCGCCCCCTCGACCCGTCCCGGCAGCTCACCGTGCACGGGGCCCGCGAGAACAACCTCCAGGACATCGACGTGTCCTTCCCGCTGGGCGTGTTCACGGCGGTCACCGGTGTCTCGGGCTCCGGCAAGTCGACCCTGGTCAACGACATCCTGTACACCCACCTGGCGCGCGAGCTCAACGGCGCGAGGAGTGTTCCGGGCCGCCACACGCGTGTGGACGGCGACGACCTCGTCGACAAGGTCGTGCACGTCGACCAGTCGCCCATCGGCCGCACCCCGCGTTCGAACCCGGCGACGTACACCGGCGTCTTCGACCACGTGCGCAAGCTGTTCGCCGAGACCACCGAAGCGAAGGTCCGCGGCTACATGCCCGGCCGCTTCTCCTTCAACGTCAAGGGCGGCCGCTGCGAGAACTGCGCGGGCGACGGCACCATCAAGATCGAGATGAACTTCCTCCCGGACGTCTACGTCCCCTGTGAGGTCTGCCACGGCGCCCGCTACAACCGGGAGACCCTGGAGGTCCACTACAAGGGCAAGTCCATCGCCGACGTCCTGAACATGCCGATCGAGGAGGCCACGGACTTCTTCGAGGCCGTCCCCGCGATCGCCCGGCACCTCAACACCCTCAAGGACGTCGGCCTCGGCTACGTCCGTCTCGGCCAGGCCGCGACCACCCTGTCCGGGGGCGAGGCCCAGCGCGTGAAGCTCGCCAGCGAGCTCCAGAAGCGGTCCACCGGCCGTACGGTCTACGTCCTGGACGAGCCGACCACCGGTCTGCACTTCGAGGACATCAGCAAGCTGCTGAAGGTCCTGTCAGGACTGGTCGACAAGGGCAACACCGTCATCGTCATCGAGCACAACCTCGATGTGATCAAGACGGCCGACTGGGTCGTCGACATGGGCCCCGAGGGCGGCGCGGGCGGCGGACTCGTCGTCGCCGAGGGCACCCCGGAGGAGGTCGCCGGAGTCCCGGCCAGCCACACCGGCAAGTTCCTCAGGGAGATCCTCGGCGCCGACCGGATCAGCGACGGGTCCTCGGTCAAGGCCCCGCGCAAGGCACCGGCCAGGAAGACGGCCGCGGCGAAGAAGACGGTCGCCGCCAACAAGTCGACGGCGAAGAAGACGGCGACGGCCAGGACGACGACCGCGGATAAGACCACGCCGGCGAAGAAGACGACCCGGGCCCGCAAGGCCTGAAACAACCAGCTCGGACACATCCGAGAAGGACACAGGACGAGCGGTGCCCCGCGGGGCACCGCTCGTTCGTTCCAACGGCCCTTACAGCCCACCCAGTTCCGACGCGTACGGCGGCTGCGCCCCCGCCCGTGAGCAAGTGATCGCCGCCGCACGGGCTGCGAACCGCAACAGCAGCGTCCAGTCGTCCGTACCCAGGCTCGCGAACCCCTCCGGGGACAACGCGTCGAGGGCGGCCAGGCCGTGCAGCAGGGCCGCGTTCACGGTGTCGCCGGCGCCGATCGTGTCCACCACGTCGACCTTCTCGCCCGGCACGGGAAGCGCCGCCCCGTCCCGGGTGAACACGGTCAGCCCGTCACCGCCATGGGTGATCACGACGGCCGAGGGGCCCGCGGCCAGCCACTCGCGCGGGGTGCCGCCCAGCCATAGCGCGTCCTCCTCGGAGAGCTTGAGCAGTGACACCGACGGCAGCCAGCTCTTGAAGCGGGCCCGGTAGGCGTCCGCGTCCGGGATCAGCCCGGCCCGGATGTTCGGGTCGAGCGCGGTGAACACACCCTGAGCGGCAGCGGTTCGCAGCAGTTCCTCGTAGGCGCTCGCCCCCGGCTCCAGGACGAGCGAGCAGGTGCCGAAGGACACCGCGCGCGTGCCGTTGGGAAGTTCGGCGGGGGCCGTGAACAGGCGGTCGGCGGTGCCGTCGACGTAGAAGGAGTAGGCGGCCGAGCCGTGGGTGTCGATCGTGGCGACCGCGAGCGTGGTGGGTTCGCTACCGCGCTGCACGGCGGAGACGTCCACCCCGGCCTCCCGCAACCCGTCGAGCAGGGCCTCACCGAAGGCGTCGAGCGAGGTGCGCGAGCAGAAGGCGGTGGGGGAGCCGAGCCGGCCGAGGGCCACGGCGGTGTTGTAGGGACCGCCGCCGAGGGCAGGCTTGAGGCCCGCGAGGGCGCCCCTGCCCTGCGGTACCAGGTCGATCAGGGCCTCACCGGCGACGACGATCACGAGACGGTTCCTTTCTCGAACTGCGAGGGCTGTGAGGACTGCGAGGCCTGCGAGGCCTGCGAAAGCTGTACGGAACGCGCCGCCCCCTCCTCGGGGCAGCCGCACGACGTGCGATGGACCAGGACGCAGCCGAGGCGCACGGTCCGCGCAGGTCGGTCCGGCGCGTCGAGGCGTTCCAGGAGCACCCGGACCGCCTGGGCGCCGATCTCCCTGCTGGGCTGGGCGATCGCGGTGAGCCGGGGCGAGAACAGGTCGGCCCAGGCGAAGTCGTCGAAGCAGCACAGGGCGAGGTCGTCCGGTACGGAGAGACCGCGGTCGCGCAGCGCGCGCAGGGCCCCGATGGTCATCGCGTTGTTGGCGGTGACCAGAGCGGTGGGCGGGGAGGCGCGGGAGAGCAGGGCGGCGGTGGCGCGCTCGGCTCCGGCGGACTCGGAGTCGCCGTGCACGACGAGATGATCGTCGTAGGGGAGACCGGCGGCCGTCAGGCCCTGTCGGTAACCGGAGATCCGTTCGACGGTGGTGCTCAGCCCGGGCAGGCCGGCCACCAGACCGATGCGCCGGTGGCCGAGTCCGGCGAGATGGGTGACCAGCCGGGCCGTCGGCTCGGTGTTCTCGGCGCAGACCTGGTCGAAGCGCTGGTCGACGTCCCCGGGGACATCCACCAGCCGGTCGAGGAAGACGGCCGGGACCTCGTGGCGCCCCAAGTAGGAGACGAGTTCGCGTGGGTCCGCCGAGGGCGCGACGATCATGCCGTCCACGCGCCGTTCGTGCAGCAGCTGGACGACCTTGCGCTCGTGCTCGGGGTCGTCGTGCGGGTCGGCGATGAGCAGGCTGTAGCCGTGTTCCAGGGCGCTCGCCTCGACGCCCTGGAGGATCTCGGTGAAGTAGGGATTGCTGATCGCCGACACCGCGAGCCCGATGGAACGGGTGCGGGAGGTCACCAGGGAGCGGGCCAGGGTGTTGGGGGTGTAGCCGAGCTCGTCGACGGCGTCCAGCACGGCCTGGCGGGTCCGGGGCAGGACCGGCCGGGTGCCGTTGAGGACATGCGAGACGGTCGCCACCGACACCCCCGCACTGCGTGCCACGTCGGCCATGGTCGGCATGGAGTCCCCCTCCCGGAACGGCGCCCGCGGGACACCGGAACGGGGGCCCTCGGCCGGGAAGGTATCTCATTCGCAGGCGCACGTAAACGCTTGCGCAAGCGTTTACGTGCCGTCACCGCCTCGGCACCGGGCCCCCGAGCACTTGCAGCGCGTCGCTGACTGTCTGGTGCAACTGTCCCTGCTGCCCGGCGGCTCGACGGCGCCCGGCCTCGTCACTCCCATTCCCACCCGATCCCCACGACCCCCGACCGCACCCGCGGCTCGACGAGGTGCACCGAGTGGTGGTGACCGGTGGGCGCCAGTTCCTGGCGGCCGCTGCGGGGGGCCGCGGGGGAGTGCTGGGCGAAGCGGTGACAGCGCAGCGGCAGGGCGTTCTCGTCGAAGCGGACCTGGAGCGCGTACTGCCCGCCGGGCGTGCCGAAGCCGCGGACGTACTCGTGGGAGACCCCGGCCGTGCCGTCCTCGACGCGATAGCGGAAGAGGAAGGTGTCACCGGCCCGCAGCCGGGCGTCGAGCAGCAGCTCGGCCACGAGCACCCCCGTGGCGTGATGCGAACGGACGCGCCCCGTACGGCAGTTCTCCAGGGCGCGCACGGTCATGAGCTCGGGGACGCACCCCGGGTCGCCGTGATGGACGGCCATGAAGCGGTCCACGCCCTCCCGGTGGGCGCGCACGATGTGGTGCGACTCGAGGCTGAGCAGCTCACGGCGGGCCCCGATCCCTATGTGCTCATGGTGGCCGAGGGTGTGCAGCCCGCCGTCGAGCGGCGAGTCCAGCTCGCCCAGCAGTTGTTCGAGGACATCCGAGGCGGCCAGGAGAGAGCGGTAGGAACGGGCCGCGGGCCGCTCGGCGGCCGGCCGGTCCTCGCTCTCGGCGAGCAGCCTGATCAGCGACTCCTCCGGAAGCTGCAGGATCTCCTCCAGCGCCCGCACGGCCCGCAGCGACTCGGGCCGCTGCGGTCGCCTGGCCCCCTGCTGCCAGTAACTCAGGCTGGTGACACCGACCTTGACCCCGTGCCGTGACAGATGGTGCTGGACGCGCTGCAGCGGCAGCCCGCGGGCGGCGATCGCGGCGCGCAGCGCGACGTGGAAGGGGCCGCCTCGCAGGGCCGTGTCCAGTTCCGCGGCGGCGAAGGTCGCGACGTCCGCGTGCTGTGTGGCGTGCGGCATGCAGGGGCCTTTCTGTGCAGGTCCGAGCGGCTGGTCAGGCCGTTTCCTGAGGGTGCGTCGGGGTCGTCCGCGGCGGTGCGGGCGGAGGCTTCACATCCGTACGCCGTCGTTCCCGGCCCCGAGTTCCCCCGCATTGAAGCGTGTTGACCAAGTCCCGACAACACTTGTCGCCGAACAGCCGTGTACTCACGGCCGGAACACGGCCCGCCCGGTCAGCCGGGATCGGCCTCCCCGCCGCGGTCCAGCAACTCCCTGATCGCCCGCGCGGACAACGCCGACTTGGACAGGAAGCCGCGTGCCGGACTGCCGGCCACGAGTTCCTCGACGTCCTCCAGCGCGTGCGTGGAGATCAGGATGATGACGGCGGAGACGCTGCGGGCCAGCTCCACGGCCACCTCGAAGCCGTTCTCGCCGTTCAGGTCGAGATCGACCAGGACGACGTCCGGGGTCAGCTCCGCGGCCCGTACGAGAGCCTCCGTACCTGACAGGGCGACGCCGACGACCGGTATCCCGTCGCGCTCCAGCAGACTTCGCGCGGCCTCCAGGAACCGGATGCTGTCATCGACGAGAAGACAGCGCATGGACATGCGGACAGGGTCCCAAGCGGTGGGTGTTCGCGCTTTCCGGCTACCTGGAAAGACTCCGGGCGGATTGCTTCCGGGTCTCTGGGAATGTGCTCAAGTCCCGTACCGGATCCATCAGTTGTCGTTCACCCAGCGCAGCGGCAGGTCACGGCGGGTAGCATGTGGGCTGCCCTGGGAAGGCCGCGGAAGTCCGGTCGAGTGGGGGTGCGCGATGAAGGCGCCGGTCGGAAACGTCGCAAGGGGCCAAAGGCGTCGCGCCCTGGCCTCGATACTGGTGGGAGCCGCGCTGCTGCTCGCCGCGTGCGGTGGCGGGGGAGGTGACGGCGACCGGGCCGACCGGACGCGCGCCGACACGACCTGCGACGGCAGGATCGACGGCACCGCGACCATCACGGTGTGGTTCCACGCGGGGTCGAGCGCCGAGTCCGACACCCTGCGCCGCCAGGTCCAGGACTTCAACAAGGCACAGCGGCAGGTACGGGTCGAGGTGGTCACGCTTCCCGAGCAGCGGCCGTACAACGAACTGGTGCTCTCCGCCGCGGCCAGCGGCGACCTCCCTGACCTGCTCGACTTCGACGGGCCCCGGCTCTACAGCCACGCCTGGTCCGGCAGGATCAAGCCGATCGACTCGTGCGTGCCCATTGCGCTCCGCCAGGACCTGCTGCCGTCGATCCGCCAACAGGGCACCTACGCCGGACGGTTGTACGGCATCGGCACCTTCGACTCCGGGCTGGGGCTCTATGTGCGGCCGTCGGTCCTGAAGAAGGCCGGCATCCGCATTCCCGAAGGGGCCGAGGACGCCTGGACCGCCGACGAGTTCACGAAGATCCTGCGCACGCTGCGCAAGGCGGGCTACGCCTACCCGCTCGACATGATGCTCGGCGACGCGGGTCCCGGCGAGGAGTGGAGCACGTACGGTTTCGCGCCGGCGATCTGGTCGGCGGGTGGTGATCTCATCGACCCGAAGACCTTCCGCACGGCCGACGGCTTCCTCAACGGGCCCGAGTCCGTCGGAGCGCTCACTCTCATGCGGAACTGGGTCGAGGAAGGGCTCGTCGAGCCGGGCAGAAGCGGAGACCAGGCCTTCGACGAGGGGCGCAGCGTGATCGCCTGGATCGGCCACTGGCGGTACCCGGATTACCGCAGGGCGCACCCCGGTGACGTGGCGATCGTGCCGCTGCCCGACTTCGGTGAGGGCAGCGTGACCGGGATGGGCTCCTGGCAGTGGGGTGTGCCCTCGGGCGGGGCCGACGGCGACGCCGTATGGCGCTTCCTCGCCTATCTGCTGAGGCCGGACCAGGTCCACCGGATGAGCGTGGCCAACGGCGCGATCCCGGCCACGAACAGCGCGGTGCGGCTCTCGCCGCAGTACGCCGAGGGTGGCGCCGAGCGCCTGTTCATCGAGCAGTTGACGGACCGTGTCGCCCGGCCGAGGCCGCGGACGCCCGCGTATCCGGCGATCACCGAGGCGTTCTCCCGGGCCTTTCCGAAGATCATGATCGACGGGGCGCCGGTGAAGGCCACTCTCGACGAGGCGGTCGAGGCCGTCGACAAGGACCTGGCCGCCCACGACGGTTATCCGCGGGACGGATCCTGAGCCGCCGCCGACACTCATGGACGGCGGGGGAGTTCCCGGGCATGCTGAAGAAGCTGCTTGAAGCCGGGTCACGACACCACAGAGGGGTGTTTCGGATGACGGAACCCAACGGCCCGACACACGGAAGCGGCAACGCCTGAGGCCCTGTCATGCGCCGCTCACCGATCGGACGAAGCCCCCGGAACGCGCACCGCGTCCCGCTCCTCGCCCGGCTGCGCGTGGGCCGGAAACTGATGCTGCTGGTCCTGCTGCCGGTGACCGGACTGCTCGTCTTCACCGCCTTCAGCTCAGTGACCCAGTGGCGGGAGGTGCGCGCCCTGCGCGGCTTCCACACCGGGACCGAAGTGTCCTTCGCGGCCATCGAGGTCACCGACGCGGTCGCACAGGAACGGCTCGCCGCCGTCAGGGCCCGGCTGGGTCCCGGCCCCGGCATCCTGGCCGAGCGGACCACCGGCGAAGTCCTGGCACGCGCCGCGGCACGCGCCGCCTCGTGGTCCGGGTCCGACGTGGCCGGAGACCTCGCCGCCCTCGGCCGTCGACTGCACGCGCTGCGCGTCGAGACGAACACCGGCTCCCTCACCGCCCCCGACATCGCCGAGCGGTACGGCAACGTCCAGGACAGCCTGCTCGACGACGTCAGCGCCCTCGAATCCGGGCGCCCCACCCGGGCGGCGGGCCGCGCCGCCGACGCCCACATCGCGCTCCTGCGGGCCATCGAGGCGGCCGAACGCGAGCAGGCGGAGGTCGCCGTCCTGCTCGCCGGGCCCGCGAGCCGCCCCACCGGCGCCGGACGCTGGCCCGCCCTCGAAACCGCCCAGCTGGACGCCTTCCGGGAGAACACCTCGGCCGAACTGCGGACCCGGCTCTACGTCGTCCAGTTCCAGGACCCCGGCCGGACCGTCCGCGGCGTCCGCGACCTGCTCGCCACCGCCCGCCCGGACAGTGCCCGCTGGCCGTCGTACGAACGCTGGCTGGCCGACTCCGGGGCCCGCATCGACGCCCTGCGCGGCATCCAGGACCGGGCCGCGCGTGAACTCGACACCACGGCCGGCCACGACCGTCGCCACGCGGAGACCCGCGTGGTGCGCGACCTCACCGTCTCCCTCGCCGTCCTCGCCCTCGTCACCTTCCTCGCCCTCGCGCTCAGCCGCTCGATCACCCGCCCCCTCGGCCAGGTCTCCGCGGGCGCCCGGGCCCTGTCGTACGGCGACCTCTCGTACGACATCCGGTACGACGGCCGCGACGAACTGGGCGAAGTCGCCGACACCTTCCGCGAACTGCGGGTGACCACCGAGCGGCTGGCCGGCGAGATCCGCGGGATGAACACGGCGATCGACCACAACCGTCTCGAACACCGCGCCGACGAGGCCTCTTTCGAGGGCACCTGGAGTCAGTTGCTCGGCGGCATGAACGGCACCATGGCCTCCTTCGCGGCGGCGCACGGGCGGCGCGAGAAGGCCGAGCAGGAACTGGCGGGCATCTTCAACCTCTCCCTGGACCTGCTCTGCATCAGCGGGGTCGACGGCTACTTCAAGCGGGTCAACCCGGCCTTCGAGCGCACCTTGGGCCACCCGCGCGAGACGATCCTGTCGACGCCGTTCATCGAGTTCGTGCACGAGGAGGACCGGGACGTCACCCGTGCGGCCCTGGCGCGGCTCGCGGGCGGTGCCGAGGTCGCCGAGTTCGAGAACCGCTACCTGCGTGCCGACGGTACCGAGTGCTGGCTGCAGTGGAGCGCCCGGCCGGTCCCCGAGGAAGGTCTCGTCTACGCCACCGCCCGCGACGTCACCGAGAGCCGCCGCACCGCCCGGGAACAGGCCGCGCTGCGCCGGGTCGCCACGCTGGTGGCCCACGGCGCCCCGCCGCCCGAGGTGTTCGCGAAGGTGGCCCAGGAGGTGGGGAAGCTGCTGGACACCACCGCGGCCGTGCTGCGGCAGGAGCCCGACGGCAGCCAGACGGTCCTCGGGACCGTGCTCGGCATCCCGGCGGAACTGGAACAGTCCACGCGCGAGGCACGCAGGAAGGCGGGGCGCGAGGCGGTCGACGAGGTCGTCAGGACCCGGCGCGCCGCCCATGTCGGCCACGCCGTGGGCGCGCCCATCGTCGTCGACGACCGGCTGTGGGGCTTCATCCTCGCGGCCTCCACGCTGGACACGCTGCCCGCCGGCACCGAGTCGCGGCTGGCCGACTTCACGGAACTCGTCGCCACCGCCATCGCCAACGCCGACAGCCGTGCCCAGCTCACCGCCTCACGCGCGCGCGTGGTGGCCGCCTCGGACGCCTCCCGGCGGCGTATCGAGCGCGACCTGCACGACGGTGTCCAGCAACGGCTCGTCGCCCTCCAGCTGGACCTGCGGCTCGCCGAGACCCTGGTGACCGACCCGTCCTCGGAGCTGGCCGAGCAACTGGCGCACGTCGGCAAAGGCCTCGACGACGCCTTCCAGGACCTGCTCCAGGTGGCCCGGGGCATCCTACCCGGCCATCCTCTCCAAAGGCGGTCTGGGCCCGGCCCTGCGCTCCCTGGCCCGCCGCGCCGCCCTCCCCGTCGAGCTCGACCTGAGGCTGCCCGCGGCCCGGCTGCCGGAACACCTGGAGGTGGCCGCCTACTACGTGACGTCCGAGTGCCTCACCAACGCGGCGAAACACGCGCACGCGCGCGTGGTGAACGTCGGGGCCGGGATCCGGGACGGCGTGCTGGAACTGACCATCCACGACGACGGGGTCGGGGGCGCCGAGCCGGGCCGCGGCTCCGGTCTGATCGGGCTCATCGACCGGGTCGAGGCGATCGGCGGCAAGCTGGCCGTCAGCAGCCCGCCCGGCGAGGGCACGACCATGGACGTGCGGCTGCCCCTGGGCGGACCCTGGTCCAAGATGTGACCGCCCGGGGCGCACGCCGGGGAGTTCGTCCAGGTGGGGGAGCCTGAACTTGGTGACGTCGCGTACGCTCCGGGCGGTCCTGTCGGACGGAGAGGCATCCGTCCGGCACTAGGGGCGGTGGGTTCCGCCGTTCTGTGCGGTCTGCAGTCGCTTGGCGCGCACGATGTCCGGGTCCCTGGGATCCAGGACATCGGCCGCGCCGTAGGCCTCCTGCGGGTACCGACGGGAACGGACCGGTCGCCGCTGCTTCTCGATCCGCGTCCGCCGCATCTCCCGCACCCTTCGGCCGTGCGACCCTCCGCCCCTCGCCCGGGACGGCCGGTCGGACTGCAACTGCACTGGTTCGAGAATCGCCCGGAAACGTCCGCATGTCGTCACGGCAGGCCTCCAATCCCGCTTCCGGCTAGCCGTAACCCCGGGGGTGGGGCAGGCTGTTGGAACGCAGGCAGCGGGCGGGGCAGGGGAAGCTCCGACCTTGGACGACGCACCGCGGAGGCCGGGCGAGGGGGCCGGGGTCAATGGACGACGCAGCGCAGCAGCCGGCACGGGGACGGGTCGTCCTCGCCGACGACGACATCCTGCTCAGGGAGGGCCTGGCCAGCCTGTGCGAGCGCGTCGGATACCAGGTCGCGGGGCAGGCCGGCGACGCCGTCCGGCTCCTGGAACTGGTCGATGCGGAGCTCCCCGAACTGGCGATCGTCGACATAAGGATGCCCCCCGACCACTCGACCGAGGGCCTCAAGGCGGCCCGCACGATCCGGGAGCGCCACCCCGACACCGGCATCCTCGTCCTGTCGGCGTTCGTCGAGGTCGAGGACGCCCTGGAACTGCTGGCGAGCGGCCGCAAGGTCGGCTACCTGCTCAAGAGCCGGGTCACGGTCGTCGACGAGTTCATCGAGGCCCTGGAGCGCATCCAGCGGGGCGGCTCGGTCGTCGACCCCTCCCTGGTGCAGGAACTGTTCACCGCCCAGCGCCGCGACGACCCCCTCGCCCACCTCAGCGCCCGCGAGCGCGAGGTCCTCGCCCTGATGGCCGAGGGCCGCTCCAACGCCGGCATCGGCCGCCGCCTGTGGGTCACCGAGGGCACCGTCGAGAAACACGTGCGCAGCATCCTCGGCAAACTCGCCCTCACCGAGGACACCGACGACCACCGCCGGGTCCTGGCGGTTCTCACCTTCCTGGAGTCCCGCTAGCCGTGCCCTGTGGATCACCTGCGGACATGGCCGGGGTTGTCCACAGGCCGGCGGGAGTGTCAGCGCTCGCCAGTAGGGTGTGAGACATGGCCGACCCCTCCAGCTACCGCCCCAAACCAGGGGAGATCCCGGACTCTCCCGGGGTGTACAGGTTCCGCGACGAGCACCGCCGGGTGATCTACGTCGGAAAGGCGAAGAGCCTGCGCCAGCGCCTGGCGAACTACTTCCAGGACCTGGCGAGCCTGCACCCCCGCACCCGCACGATGGTGACCACGGCCGCGTCCGTGGAGTGGACGGTGGTGTCCACGGAGGTCGAGGCCCTGCAGCTGGAGTACTCCTGGATCAAGGAGTTCGACCCCCGGTTCAACGTCAAGTACCGCGACGACAAGAGCTACCCGTACCTCGCGGTGACGATGAACGAGGAGTTTCCCCGCGTGCAGGTGATGCGCGGTCACAAGCGCAAGGGGGTCCGTTATTTCGGGCCGTACGGGCACGCGTGGGCGATCCGCGACACCGTCGACCTCCTGCTGCGCGTCTTCCCCGTCCGCACCTGCTCCGCAGGCGTCTTCAAGAACGCCGCCCGTACCGGTCGCCCGTGCCTCCTCGGCTACATCGGCAAGTGCTCGGCGCCCTGCGTCGGGCGGGTCTCCGCGGAGGAACACCGCGATCTGGCCGAGGAGTTCAGCGACTTCATGGCCGGCCGCACCGGCACCTACATCCGCCGTCTGGAGAAGCAGATGACGGACGCGGCCGAGGAGATGGAGTACGAGCGCGCGGCCCGGCTGCGTGACGACATCGGGGCCCTGAAGAAGGCCATGGAGAAGAGCGCGGTCGTGCTCGCCGACGCGACCGACGCCGACCTGATCGCGGTCGCCGAGGACGAGCTGGAGGCCGCCGTCCAGATCTTCCACGTCCGCGGCGGACGCGTCCGCGGTCAGCGCGGCTGGGTCACCGACAAGGTCGAGGAGATCACCACCGGCGCCCTCGTCGAGCACGCCCTCCAGCAACTCTACGGCGAGGAGAAGGGCGACTCGGTCCCCAAGGAGGTCCTCGTCCCGGCCCTGCCCGACCCGGTCGAGCCGGTCCAGGAGTGGCTCACCGAGCGCCGCGGGTCCAATGTCTCGCTGCGCATCCCGCAGCGCGGCGACAAGAAGGCCCTCATGGAGACCGTGCAGCGCAACGCCCTCCAGGCGCTCGGCCTGCACAAGACCAAGCGTGCCTCCGACCTGACCACGCGCTCGCGTGCCCTGGAGGAGATCGCCGAGGCCCTCGACCTGGACAGCGCCCCGCTCAGGATCGAGTGCTACGACATCTCCCATCTCCAGGGGGACGACGTGGTCGCGTCCATGGTCGTCTTCGAGGACGGGTTGCAGCGCAAGAGCGAGTACCGGCGCTTCCAGATCAAGGGATTCGCCGGGCAGGACGACGTGCGGTCCATGCACGAGGTGATCTCCCGCCGGTTCAAGCGGTACATCGCCGAGAAGGAGAAGACCGGCGAGTGGGCCGACGGCGAGGACCTCACCGAGGAGGACGGCCGCCCCAAGAAGTTCGCCTATCCGCCCCAGCTGGTCGTGGTCGACGGCGGACAGCCCCAGGTGGCCGCCGCCAAGAGGGCCCTGGACGAGCTCGGCATCGACGACATCGCCGTCTGCGGCCTCGCCAAGCGCCTGGAGGAGGTCTGGCTGCCGGACGAGGACGACCCCGTCGTGCTCCCCCGCACCAGTGAAGGCCTGTACCTTCTCCAGCGGGTCCGTGACGAGGCCCACCGCTTCGCGATCACCTACCAGCGCACCAAGCGGAGCCAGCGATTCCGGTCGAGCCCCCTCGACGACGTCCCCGGCCTCGGGGACACGCGCAAGCAAGCCCTGCTGAAACATTTCGGGTCCTTGAAGAAACTACGATCCGCCACCATCGACCAGATCTGCGAGGTCCCCGGCATAGGCCGCAAGACGGCCGAGACGATCGCCGTGGCCCTCGCCCAGGCGGCCCCGGCCGCCCCCGCCGTGAACACGGCGACTGGAGAGATCATGGATGAGGAGGAACCCGGCATCACGGGTTCCGGTGGGGAACCCGTGACGGCGGGCGCCCCGGACGAACGACGGGGGCAGGAGACATGAATGTGAACGAGCACGAAGAACAACAGGACCAGGGCGGAGAAGACGCACAGGTGAGTACGGGCGCACCTCTCGACACCTCCGGAGTCCCGGAGGCCGCCATCCCCGAGCTGGTGATCATCTCCGGCATGTCCGGCGCCGGTCGCTCGACCGCCGCCAAGTGTCTGGAGGACCTCGGCTGGTTCGTCGTGGACAACCTCCCACCCGCGCTGATCCCCACCATGGTGGAGCTCGGAGCCCGCTCCCAGGGCAATGTCGCCCGGATCGCGGTGGTCGTCGACGTCCGCGGCCGGCGCTTCTTCGACAACCTCCGCGACTCCCTCGCCGACCTGGAGTCCAAGCACGTCACCCGGCGGATCGTCTTCCTGGAGTCCTCCGACGACGCCCTGGTGCGCCGCTTCGAGTCCGTGCGCCGCCCGCACCCCCTCCAGGGCGACGGCCGTATCGTCGACGGCATCGACGCCGAGCGCGAGCTCCTGCGCGAGCTGCGCGGCGACGCCGACCTGGTCATCGACACCTCCAGCCTCAACGTCCACGAGCTGCGCGCCAAGATGGACGCCCAGTTCGCCGGCGAGGAGGAGCCCGAGCTCAGGGCCACCGTCATGTCCTTCGGCTTCAAGTACGGCCTCCCGGTCGACGCCGATCTGGTAGCGGACATGCGGTTCCTGCCCAACCCGCACTGGGTCCCCGAGCTGCGCCCCTTCACCGGCCTCAACGAGGAGGTGTCGGCGTACGTCTTCAACCAGCCCGGCGCCAAGGAGTTCCTGGACCGCTACGCCGAGCTGCTGCGCCTGATCGCGGCCGGCTACCGCCGTGAGGGCAAGCGGTACGTGACGATCGCCATCGGCTGCACCGGCGGCAAGCACCGCTCGGTCGCCACCTCGGAGAAGCTCGCCGCGCGCCTCGCGGCCGAGGGTGTGGAGACGGTGGTCGTACACCGGGACATGGGACGGGAATGACCGCACGTACTCCGCGGCTGAGCATGCTGCGCCGGGTCGTCCCCGAAGGGCGTGCGACCCGGCCCGTCGAGGCCCGCGGCGCGCGGCCCCGCCGGCGCGGTGCCCAGCCCAAGGTGGTCGCGCTCGGCGGCGGCATGGGCCTGTCCGCCTCGCTCGCCGCACTGCGCCGGATCACCGGCGACCTCACCGCCGTCGTCACCGTGGCCGACGACGGCGGCTCCAGCGGGCGCCTGCGCGACGAGCTCGGCGTCCTGCCGCCCGGCGACCTGCGCAAGGCGCTGGCCGCGCTGTGCGGCGACGACGACTGGGGCCAGACCTGGGCACGGGTCATCCAGCATCGCTTCCAGTCCAAGGGCGACCTGCACGAACACGCGGTCGGCAATCTCCTGATCGTCGCCCTGTGGGAGCAGCTCGGTGACCACGTCCAGGCCCTCGACCTGGTCGGCAGACTCCTCGGCGCGCACGGGCGCGTGCTGCCCATGTCCGCCGTACCCCTGGAGCTTCAGGCCCTGGTCAAGGGGCACGACCCGGAGCGGCCCGAGGACGTGGACACCGTACGGGGACAGGCGACCGTTGCCCTCACCCCGGGCGAGGTGCAGTCCGTGCACGTCGTGCCGCACGACCCGCCCGCGGTCCCGGAGGCCGTGGCCGCCGTCCTGGACGCGGACTGGGTGGTCCTCGGCCCCGGCTCGTGGTTCTCCTCGGTCATCCCGCACCTGCTCGTGCCCGAACTGCTGGACGCGCTCACGCAGACGAAGGCGCGCCGGGTACTCTCCCTGAACCTCGCACCGCAGCCGGGAGAAACCGATGGCTTCTCCCCGCAGCGTCATTTGGAGGTTTTGGGACGACACGCCCCTAAACTCGCCCTGGACGTGGTGCTGGCCGACCAGGCCGCCGTGCCCGACCGCGATGCGATGAACGACGCCGCCAAGCGGTTCGGCGCCGCGGTCGAGCTGGCGCCGGTGGCCCGGCCCGACGGGACCCCGAGGCACGACCCGGAGCTGTTGGCCGCCGCGTACGACCGTATTTTTCGGATGCATGGAAGGATCGGCCCATGGCGATGACGGCAGCGGTGAAGGACGAGATCTCCCGGCTCCCCGTCACCCGGACCTGCTGCAGAAAGGCGGAGGTCTCCGCCATCCTGCGGTTCGCCGGCGGCCTCCACCTGGTGAGCGGGCGCATTGTGATCGAGGCGGAGCTGGACACCGCGATGGCGGCCCGCAGACTCAAGCGGGACATCCTGGAGATCTTCGGCCACAGCTCCGAACTGATCGTGATGGCACCGGGCGGACTGCGCCGCGGTTCGCGTTACGTCGTCCGGGTCGTCGCCGGCGGTGACCAGCTGGCCCGGCAGACCGGCCTGGTCGACGGCCGGGGCCGCCCGATCCGGGGACTGCCCCCGCAGGTCGTCTCCGGTGCCACCTGTGACGCCGAAGCCGCCTGGCGCGGGGCCTTCCTGGCGCACGGCTCGCTCACCGAGCCCGGCCGCTCCTCCTCCCTGGAGGTGACCTGCCCGGGCCCGGAGGCCGCGCTCGCGCTGGTCGGCGCCGCCCGCCGCCTGTCGATCGCCGCCAAGGCCCGCGAGGTCCGCGGGGTCGACCGGGTGGTCGTGCGCGACGGCGACGCGATCGGCGCGCTGCTCACCCGCCTCGGCGCCCACGAGTCGGTGCTCGCCTGGGAGGAGCGCCGGATGCGCCGCGAGGTGCGGGCCACGGCGAACCGGCTCGCCAACTTCGACGACGCCAACCTCCGCCGCTCCGCGCGCGCGGCCGTCGCCGCCGGAGCCCGGGTCCAGCGGGCCCTGGAGATCCTCGCCGACGACGTGCCCGAGCACCTCGCCGCCGCCGGGCGGCTGCGGATGGACCACAAGCAGGCCTCCCTGGAGGAGCTGGGCGCGCTCGCCGACCCGCCGCTGACCAAGGACGCCGTCGCCGGCCGCATCCGGCGACTGCTCGCGATGGCCGACAAGCGCGCCTCCGATCTCGGCATCCCGGGCACGGAGTCCAGCATCACCGAGGAGATGGCCGACAACCTGGTCGGCTGACCGCCCCTCACCACGCCGGTGCCGACGCCCACTTGGGTGATCGGCACCGGCGTTTGCGTATCCATGAGGCACTCTTGACTGGATCATGGAGTGTCATGAGCCTGGCATCTGTTCGCTGCTGTGGCGGACCACCGCAAGGGGGGCTCATGAGACGTAGAGCGAGACCGATCCTCGCTGTTGGCGCACTCCTGCTCGGCGGCGCGGGCATCGCACCCGTCGCCCATGCCGCGCAGAGCGCCGGTTCTCCTGATCCGAACGAAGTCAAGGTCTTCCGCGCCGAGGTCACCAACCAGCAGGTACCCCTGCTGCTGGCGGCCGGGCAGGACGGCCACGAACTGAGCGAGCAGGTGCCCGCGAAGGGCACCGCGACCGTCGAGGTCTACCTCACAGACCAGGAGGCGCAGAAGCTCGAGGAGAAGGGTGTCAAGCTCACCGAGCACACCCTGACCGCCAAGGCCGAGGCCCGGGTCGACAAGGCCGCCGAGGGCGTGTTCCGGCCGTACAGCGGAAGCGGCGGACTCCAGGAGGAGATCCTCGCGACCGCGCGGGCCAACCCGGGCCTCACCAAGGTCGTCTCCATCGGCAAGACCGTCAACGGCAAGGACATCCTCGCGCTCAAGCTGACGAAGGACGCGAAGAAGTCCAAGGACGGCGCCAAACCCTCCGTCCTCTACCTGTCCAACCAGCACGCGCGCGAGTGGATCACCCCCGAGATGACCCGCCGGCTGCTCCACCACTACGTCGACAACTACAAGTCCGACAAGCGCATCAAGAAGATCGTCGACTCCACCGAGCTGTGGTTCGTCCTGTCGGCCAACCCCGACGGCTACGACCACACCTTCCAGAGCGGCGACAACCGCCTGTGGCGCAAGAACCTGCACGACAACAACGGCGACGGGACCATCGCCGTCGGCGACGGCGTCGACCTCAACCGCAACTTCTCCTACAAGTGGGGCTACGACAACGAGGGTTCGTCCCCCAACCCCACCAGTGAGACGTACCGCGGCGCGGCCCCGTCCTCGGAGCCCGAGACGAAGGCCCTGGACGCCTTCGAGAAGCGGATCGGCTTCACATACGGCATCAACTACCACTCCGCCGCCGAACTCCTCCTCTACGGCGTCGGCTGGCAGGTGGCCACCGACACGCCCGACGACGTCGTGTACGAGGCGCTCGCCGGCACCCCGGACAACTCCGCGATCCCCGGCTACCGTCCGCAGGTCTCCTCGGAGCTGTACACCACCAACGGCGAGGCGGACGGCCACGCGTCGAACGTCAACGGCCTGGCGATGTTCACCCCCGAGATGTCGACCTGCCAGACCGTTTCGAACCTTGACCCGAACGACCAGTGGAACGCGGCCGACTGCCAGTCGGTCTTCAACTTCCCGGACGACGAGAAGCTGATCCAGCAGGAGTTCGAGAAGAACATCCCCTTCGCGCTCTCCGTAGCCGAGTCCGCGGCCCAGCCGGACCAGCCGAAGTCGGCGCTCGGCCTGAAGGCCGCCGACTTCACCCCCAAGCCCTTCGCCACCTCTTACGCGCGCGGCGCGGACCAGGAGGTCTCCGTCGTCGTACGCAGGTCCGTACGCGACAAGGAGCTCAAGTACCGCGTCAACGGCGGCCGTACGCACGACCGGGATCTCAGGGCCTGGAAGGGCGGCGAGACCTACGGCGGTGAGGACAACCTGTACTTCGACGAGTACCGGGCGAAGGTCGAGGACGCCGACCCGGGCGACAAGGTCGAGGTCTGGTTCACCGGCCGGGCGAAGAGCGGAAAGCCCACCTCCAGCGCGCACTTCACGTACACGGTCGCCGAACGGCCCCGTGCCGACGTGCTCGTGGTCGCCGAGGAGGGCGCGAGCGCCACACAGGCGCAGACGTACGTCGACGCGCTGAAGGCGGCCGGCCGCAAAACGATCGTCTGGAACGTGGCCACCCAGGGCGCGCCCGACGCGCTCGGCGTGCTGGACCACTTCAAGTCGGTCGTCCACTACACGGGCGCGACCGTGCCGGGCAATCCCACCCAGCTCCAGTTGCGCGCCTTCCTGAACGAGGGCGGCAAGCTGGTCGAGGCGGGCGAGCGGGCCGGCGGCAGCGTCGACCTGGGCGGCGGCACCCTGTCGAACGACTTCAGCCAGTACTACCTGGGCGCCTACACCCGAACGACCCTGCCCGGCGCCGCCGCCTTCCAGGGCACCGGCAAGCTCGCCGGGACCGCCGGAACCCTCGGCGCCGCTCCCGGCAACCCGCTGGACACGGCCGGCTCCTTCAGCGTCACCTCGGACAACCTGCCCGCGGCGACCTTCCCGCAGTTCGCGAGCGCGGGAGCCGGTACGTACCCCGGCACGCCCAACCCGTACGGGCCGTACGAAGGCTCGTACATGGCGGCGGTCACGCACAGCGACTACGCCTGGAACCGTCTCACCCGCACCATCGACCTCACTCAGGTCACCGCGGCCCAGGCACCCACCCTGCGGACCCGGATGCTGTGGGACACCGAGGAGGGCTACGACCACGCCGTCCTGGAGGCACACACCGCCGGGGCCGACGACTGGACCACCCTCCCGGAGAAGAACGGCGCGACCACCAACGCCGTGCCCGCCGAGTGCGAGGCCGGGTTCTTCATCGCGGCCCACCCCGCGCTCAAGCGGTATCTGACCCAGGGGGCCGGCGGCTGCACGGCCTCCGGCACCAGCGGTCAGTGGAACAGCCTCACCGGGGCGTCGGCCGGCTGGCAGGAGATCTCCTTCGACCTGGCCGCGTACGCGGGCAAGACCGTCGAGGTGTCCTTCAGCTACATCACCGACCCGGGCTCCGGCGGTCGTGGCGTCCTCCTCGACAACACCTCGGTCGTCGTCGGCGGCCAGGCCACCGGGACCGAGGGCTTCGAGACCTCGCTCGGCGCCTGGAGCGTGCCCGGGCCGCCCGCGGGCAGCCCCGCGGTCGTCAAGGACTGGGGCCGGGCCGGAGAGCTGTTCAAGACGTACGGCGCGGTGACCACGGACGACACCGTGCTGCTGGGCTTCGGCCTGGAGCACGTCACCGCGGCGGCCGACCGCGCGGCCCTCGTCAGAAAGGCACTCGCGGCCATCGGCGGGTGAACCGGACGTGACTCGACGTAGTCATTCCGGGTGACCCTAGATTTCGGTCCAGGGTGGTCCGTACCCCTACTGGCGGGTACGGACCGCCCTGCCGTGTATGGGGCATCTCGATGTCACTCCGAAAGCCTCAGGGAGGTAGGGTCGGGGGTGGTCGGGGACATCCCATACAGCTCGCCGGTCTCACAACCGGCGTACCAACGAGGAGATCGGTTCGTGACGATCCGCGTAGGCATCAACGGCTTTGGCCGCATCGGTCGTAACTACTTCCGCGCGCTGCTGGAGCAGGGTGCTGACATCGAGATCGTGGCTGTCAACGACCTGGGTGACACCGCGACCACCGCGCACCTGCTGAAGTACGACACCATCCTGGGCCGCCTCAAGGCCGAGGTGTCGCACACCGCCGACACGATCACCGTCGACGGCCACACCATCAAGGTGCTGTCCGAGCGCAACCCGGCCGACATCCCGTGGGGCGAGCTGGGCGTCGACATCGTCGTCGAGTCGACCGGCATCTTCACGAAGAAGGCCGACGCCGAGAAGCACATCGCGGGCGGCGCCAAGAAGGTCCTCATCTCGGCTCCGGCCAAGGACGAGGACATCACCATCGTGATGGGCGTCAACGAGAACAAGTACGACGCGGCCAACCACCACGTCATCTCGAACGCCTCCTGCACCACCAACTGTGTGGCGCCGATGGCCAAGGTTCTCGACGAGAACTTCGGCATCGTCAAGGGCCTGATGACCACGGTCCACGCCTACACGAACGACCAGCGCATCCTGGACTTCCCGCACTCCGACCTGCGCCGCGCCCGCGCCGCCGCGGAGAACATCATCCCGACCACCACGGGTGCCGCGAAGGCCACCGCGCTGGTCCTCCCGCAGCTCAAGGGCAAGCTCGACGGCATCGCGATGCGCGTCCCGGTCCCCACCGGTTCCGCCACCGACCTGGTCGTGGAGCTGGAGCGCGAGGTCACCAAGGACGAGGTCAACGCCGCGTTCAAGAAGGCCTCCGAGGGCGAGCTGCAGGGCTACCTGTCCTACACGGAGGACCCGATCGTCTCCTCCGACATCGTCAGCGACCCGTCGTCCTGCACCTTCGACTCCTCCCTGACCATGGTCCAGGAGGGCAAGTCGGTGAAGATCCTCGGCTGGTACGACAACGAGTGGGGCTACTCCAACCGCCTCGTCGACCTCACGGTCTTCGTCGGCAACCAGCTCTGATCCACAGAGCAGCAGGCACTTTGATGTGAGTACAGGGCCCGGGCGGCGCAGGGACGCGCCGTCCGGGCCCTGACTCACGTACAGACCGGCCCTCTTACGATCACGAGCACCACCAGTCCATTCGGGAGCCCTCTCAATGAAGACGATCGACGAACTTCTCGCCGAAGGCGTCGCAGGCAAGCGGGTCTTCGTCCGCGCCGACCTGAACGTGCCACTGGACGGCACCACCATCACCGACGACGGCCGTATCCGCGCCGTCCTGCCGACCGTGAAGGCCCTCGCCGAGGCGGGCGCCCGCGTGGTCGTCGCCTCCCACCTGGGCCGCCCCAAGGGCGCCCCGGACCCGGCCTTCTCCCTCGCCCCGGCAGCCACGCGCCTCGGTGAACTCCTGGACGCCTCCGTGGCGTTCGCGACCGACACGGTGGGCGAGTCCGCCACCGCCACCGTCGCGGGCCTCGCCGACGGCCAGGTCGCGGTCGTCGAGAACCTCCGCTTCAACGCCGGCGAGACCTCCAAGGACGACGCCGAGCGCGGCGCCTTCGCCGACCAGCTCGCTTTGTTGGCCGATGTCTATGTCGGTGACGGCTTCGGCGCGGTCCACCGGGGGCACGCCTCGGTCTTCGACCTCCCGGCCCGCCTCCCGCACTACGCCGGCTACCTGATCGCCACCGAGGTCGGCGTCCTGAGGAAGCTCACCGACGAGGTCCAGCGCCCGTATGTGGTGGTGCTCGGCGGCGCCAAGGTCTCCGACAAGCTCGCCGTGATCGACGAGCTGCTCGGCAAGGCCGACCGCATCCTCATCGGCGGCGGCATGGCCTTCACCTTCCTCAAGGCCAAGGGCCACGAGGTAGGCGCCTCCCTCCTCCAGGAGGACCAGATCCCGGCGGTCCTGGAGTACATCGAGCGCGCCGAGAAGACCGGCGTAGAGCTGGTCCTGCCGGTCGACGCCGTGGTCGCCCCCGCCTTCCCGGACCTCAAGACCAAGGCCCCGGCCGACGCCACCACCGTCGCCGCGGACGCCATCCCGGCCGACCGGATGGGCCTGGACATCGGCCCGGCGTCCGGCAAGCTGTACGCCTCGAAGATCACCGACGCGGCCACCGTCTTCTGGAACGGCCCGATGGGCGTCTTCGAGCACCCCGAATTCGCCGAGGGCACCAAGGCGGTCGCCCAGGCCCTCCTCGACTCCTCGGCCTTCACGGTCGTCGGCGGCGGCGACTCCGCCGCGGCCGTGCGGATCCTGGGCTTCGACGAGAACGCGTTCGGACACATCTCGACCGGCGGCGGCGCCTCCCTCGAATACCTTGAGGGCAAGACGCTCCCCGGCCTCGCCGCACTGGAGGACTGACCTAGATGAGCACGCGCACGCCGATCATGGCGGGCAACTGGAAGATGAACCTCAACCACCTCGAGGCCATCGCGCACGTCCAGAAGCTCGCCTTCGCCCTCGCGGACAAGGACTACGAGGCCGTCGAGGTCGCCGTCCTGCCGCCCTTCACCGACCTGCGCTCCGTGCAGACCCTGGTCGACGGCGACAAGCTCAAGATCAAGTACGGCGCCCAGGACCTCTCGGCCCACGACTCGGGCGCCTACACCGGCGAGATCTCCGGCTCGATGCTGGCCAAGCTGAAGTGCACGTACGTGGCGATCGGCCACTCCGAGCGCCGTCAGTACCACGCGGAGACCGACGAGATCGTCAACGCCAAGGTCAAGGCCGCCTACAAGCACGGCCTGACCCCGATCCTGTGCGTCGGCGAGGAGCTGGAGGTCCGCGAGGCGGGCAACCACGTCTCCCACACCCTCACCCAGGTCGAGGGCGGCCTCAAGGACATCCCGGCCGAGCAGGCCGAGTCCGTCGTCATCGCCTACGAGCCCGTCTGGGCCATCGGCACCGGCAAGGTCTGCGGCGCCGAGGACGCCCAGGAGGTCTGCGCCGCCATCCGCGCCAAGGTCGCCGAGCTCTACACCCAGGAGCTGGCCGACCAGGTCCGCATCCAGTACGGCGGCTCCGTCAAGGCCGGCAACGTCGCCGAGATCATGGCGCAGGCCGACATCGACGGCGCGCTGGTCGGCGGTGCCTCTCTGGACGCTGATGAGTTCGTCAAGATCGTGCGCTTCCGGGACCAGTAAGTAGGCCCTGGCGGCGATCCGTCGTACCCTTGCGGGGGCATGGCCCTGAAGGCCGTGCCCCCGTCGTTCATCCGAATCCGAGAGAGTTGGTCCAGCCGTGGTTATGGGGTTCTCGATCGCCCTGATCGTCTTCAGCGGGCTGATGATGCTGCTGGTGCTGATGCACAAGGGCAAGGGCGGCGGCCTCTCCGACATGTTCGGCGGCGGCATGCAGTCCTCCGTCGGCGGCTCCTCCGTCGCCGAGCGCAACCTCGACCGGATCACCATCGTGGTCGGTCTGCTGTGGTTCGCGTGCATCATCGTGCTCGGTCTCCTCATGAAGACGAACAGCTGAGCGGCCACGCCACACACAGCACGTACATTCCGCACGTAAGGCCCCATGTTCGGTACGCGCACCTGAGCGCGGCCTATCATGGGGCTTGCGTCTAGGTGTGGGGGCTGTAACTCCAACCACTGGACGCGCGTTGGGCCTTACGTAGACTGAGGCGCTCGCAACGAAGCGACAACGCCGACTCGCTTCGCGGCACCATCACGCAGGGAGTTACGACCGTGGCAAGTGGCAACGCGATCCGAGGTAGCCGGGTCGGGGCGGGGCCGATGGGCGAGGCCGAGCGGGGCGAGTCCGCGCCCCGGCTGCGCATCTCCTTCTGGTGCTCCAACGGGCATGAGACGCAGCCCAGCTTCGCCAGCGACGCGCAGGTCCCCGAAACCTGGGACTGTCCGCGCTGCGGCTTCCCCGCCGGACAGGACCGGGACAACCCGCCGGACCCGCCGCGCACCGAGCCGTACAAGACGCACCTGGCGTATGTACGGGAGCGGCGCAGTGACGCGGACGGCGAGGCGATCCTCGCCGAGGCGCTCGCCAAACTGCGGGGCGAGATCTAGGAGTTGAGAACCGGCCGGGCACCGAAAGGTGTCTGGCCGGAGCCGTTTGACGGCCGCTGTCCCGGCCGATTGTCAGTGGTGACCTCTACGGTTTGTGCATCGGGTCGTGATGCGCGGAGCGGGAGGGGGAGCTGTGGCGTCGAGCGAGGCCGCGGGCGGGGGTGCGCCCGCGTGGCGCGGGGGATTCGGACGGCTGTGGAGTGCCGCCGTGCTCTCCCGTTTCGGTGACTCCCTGCGCGGGGCCGCGCTGCCCCTGCTCGCCGCGACACTGACGGACCGGCCGCTGCTCATCGCCGCGGTCACCGCCTGCGGTCAGCTGCCCTGGATCGTCTTCGGGCTGCTCGGCGGGGCGGTCGCGGACCGCGTGGACCAGCGGCGCGCCATGTGGACGGTGGACACGGTACGAGGCCTGCTGGTCGCCTGCTTCGCGCTGGCCGTCGCGCTCGGACACGCCTCGATCGGCTTGCTGATCGCGCTCGCCTTCACCCTCACCACGCTCCAGACCCTGTTCGACAACGCCTCCACGGCTCTGCTGCCGGCCCTGGTGGACCGGGAGGCGCTGGGCAGCGCCAACGCCCGTCTGATGACCGGGCAGTCCATCGCGGGCGGCCTGCTGGGCGCCCCGGTGGTGCCGCTGCTGTTGGTGGCCGGTGCCGCCCTGCCCTTCGCGGTGGACGCGGCGACCTTCCTGCTGGCGGCGGCCCTGGTCGCCTCGCTGCGGACCACCCCGCCCGAGCGCGGGCCGAGACCTGCGGGCAGCACCCTGCGCCGGGAGATCGCCGAGGGACTGCGCACCCTGGCGGGCGACCGTGCCCTGCGCGGCCTGTGCGCAGCGACCGCCCTGTGCAATGTCGGCGTGGGCGCGCTGATCGCCGGCATGGTGCTGCTGGTGACCGGTTGGCTGGGCGCCGGCACCGCGGGCTACGCCGCGGCGATGACCGCCTGCAGTGTCGGCGCCCTGGCCGGGGGAGTGGCGAGCGGGTTCGTCGCCCGCGTGGGTCCGGTGCGCTCGGTACTGCTCGCGGGGACGGTCCAGACCGGCGCCCTGGTGGTCATGGGCTCGGTGCGCAGCCCGGTCGCCCTGACGGCCGCGATGGCCGTCTTCGGGTTCATGGGCATGGTGTGGAACGTCCGGACCACGACCCTGATGCAGCAGCGCAGTCCGGCGGCGCAACTGGGCCGGGTCAGCGCGGCCTTCCGCACCCTGGCGGTCGCCGGAGCACCCCTGGGCGCCCTGCTGGGCGGAGCCGTGGCCACCGCGTGGGGGCTGAACACACCTGCCCTGCTCGCGGCAGCCTTCTTCGTGCTGTCCCTCGCCGCGCTGATACCCGCGCTCCACGCGGACGTATCTCAGGGTGCGCCGGGCGCCGACGCCACCACGGCTCACGCCCCGCGCTGATCATCTAGGTTGGAACAGCTGGGACAGGCACGAAAGAAGGCTGAAGTCGGACATGAACGCAGACGGCCGTACCAGGCTCAACCGGACACCCGAGTGGACCGCGCTGGCCGAGCATCGCGACGAGCTCGGTGAGGTGCAGCTGAGGGAGCTGTTCGCCGCCGACCCCGGGCGCGGCACCGGGTACACACTGCGGGTCGGTGACCTGTACGTCGACTACTCCAAGCACCTGGTCACCGACGAGACCCTGCGGCTGCTGCGAGAGCTGGCCGCCGCGACCGACGTGTTCGGGCTGCGGGACGCCATGTTCCGGGGCGAGAAGATCAACACGACCGAGGACCGGGCCGTGCTGCACACCGCGCTGCGCGCCCCGCGGGACGCGGTGATCGAGGTCGACGGGGAGAACGTCGTGCCGGGGGTGCACGCCGTGCTCGACAAGATGGGCGACTTCGCGGGCCGGGTGCGCTCCGGCGAGTGGACCGGCCACACGGGCAGGCGCATCAAGAACGTCGTCAACATCGGCATCGGCGGCTCCGACCTGGGCCCCGCGATGGCCTACGAGGTGCTGCGCGGCTTCACCGACCGCGACCTCACCGTCCGCTTCGTGTCGAACGTCGACGGCGCCGACCTGCACGAGGCCACCCGTGACCTGGACGCGGCGGAGACGCTGTTCATCATCGCCTCGAAGACCTTCACCACCATCGAGACGATCACCAACGCCACCTCGGCCCGCGCGTGGCTGCTCGGTGAGCTGAAGGCCGGTCAGGAAGCAGTCGCCAAGCACTTCGTGGCCCTGTCGACGAACGCCGAGAAGGTCTCGGACTTCGGCATCGACACGGCCAACATGTTCGAGTTCTGGGACTGGGTCGGCGGCCGCTACTCGTACGACTCGGCGATCGGCCTGTCCCTGATGATCGCCACCGGCCCGGACAGGTTCCGCGAGATGCTCGACGGGTTCCATCTCGTCGACGAGCACTTCAGGACCGCGCCCGCCGAGTCCAACGTGCCTTTGCTGCTTGGCCTGTTGGGTATCTGGTACGGCAACTTCCACGACGCGCAGTCGCATGCCGTGCTGCCCTACAGCCACTACCTGTCCAAGTTCACCGCCTACCTGCAGCAGCTGGACATGGAGTCCAACGGCAAGTACGTGGGCCGGGACGGACAGCCCGTCCAGTGGCAGACCGGGCCGGTGGTGTGGGGCACGCCGGGTACCAACGGGCAGCACGCCTACTACCAACTCATCCACCAGGGCACCAAGTTGATCCCGGCGGACTTCATCGGCTTCGCCCAGCCGGTGGCCGACCTCGCCGACGGGCTCAAGGCGCAGCACGACCTGCTGATGGCGAACTTCTTCGCCCAGACCCAGGCGCTGGCCTTCGGCAAGACACCGGACGAGGTGCGCGCGGAGGGCGTGGCCGAGGAGCTGGTGCCGCACAGGACGTTCCGGGGCAACCACCCGACGACGACGATCCTGGCCCGCGAGCTGACCCCGTCCGTCCTCGGCCAGCTCATCGCGCTCTACGAGCACAAGGTGTTCGTCCAGGGCGCGGTCTGGAACATCGACTCCTTCGACCAGTGGGGCGTCGAGCTCGGCAAGGTCCTCGCCAAGCGTGTCGAGCCCGCCCTCACGGAGGGCGCCGAGGTGCCGGGTCTGGACGCCTCCACGAAGGCACTGGTGGCGACGTACCGGGAGTTGCGCGGGCGGCAGTGAGATGCCGGGACTGAACAGGCCGACGCCGGGTCCCTCGGGAGGGACCCGGCGTCGGCTTTCGTATGCGAGACCGGCGTTACGGCGAAGCCGGGGGATACAGCGAGCGCGGCAGCTGGGAGGCCGCCGCCGAGTCCAGCAGCCACAGGGTGCGGGCGCGACCGCGGGCCCCGGCCGCCGGTGCCTGGATCTCGCCCGCTCCGGACAGGGCGATCGCCGCGGCCTGCGCCTTGTCCTCACCGGCCGCCAGGAGCCAGACCTCGCGGGCCGCACGGATCGCGGGCAGGGTCAGCGTCACCCGGGTGGGCGGGGGTTTCGGCGCCCCGTGGACACCGACGACCGTGCGCTCGGTCTCCCGTACCGCGGGGAGCTCCGGGAACAGGGACGCCACATGCGTGTCCGGGCCGACGCCCAGCATCAGGACGTCGAAGGTCGGGACCGCGCCATGGTTCTCGGGACCGGCCGCGCGGGCCAGCTCCTCGGCGTAGGCGGCTGCCGCGGCCTCGACGTCGGCGCCGTGGGGACCGTCCGACGCGGGCATGGCGTGCACGCGCTTCGGGTCCAGCGGTACGGAGTCCAGCAGGGCCTCGCGGGCCTGCGTGACATTGCGTTCCGGGTCGCCCTCGGGCAGGAAGCGCTCGTCGCCCCACCACAGGTCCAGACGGCTCCAGTCGACGGCGTCCCGGGCGGGCGCCGCGGCCAGGGCGGCCAGCAGACCGTTGCCGTTGCGGCCGCCCGTGAGGACCACCGACGCCGAGCCCCGGGAGGCCTGCGCGTCCACGATCTTCGTGATCAGACGGGCCGCGGCGGCCTGGGCCATCAGCTCCTTGTCGTGGTGCACGACCAGCTGCGGGGTGCTCACTTCGCCGCCTTCCCGCCGCCGGACAGGCCGGAGGGGACCGGCTTCAGCGCCGGCGGTTTCGCCGCTTCCGGTGCGGGAGCTTCCGCAGGAGCCTCGCCGACGACCGGTTCTCCTTTGGCCGCCGGTCCCTCCGGAGTCGCCTCGGCATCAGGGACTGCCTCGGCCGGTTCCTCCTCGGGCACCCGCCCGTTCGGCTCGTTCAGCCGGTGTACCCCGAACCGCAGCGCGGACGCGTACGTGTCGTCCGGGTCAAGGCGGCGCAGCTCCTCCGCGATCAGCTCGGCCGTGTCCCGGCGCTTGAGCGCCACCGCACGGTCGGGCTGGCCGTCGATGGAGAGCGTGGCGAGGGAGCCGTCGGCCCGGTCCAGCGTGATCGGCCCGTTGTTGGTCTCCATGCGGACCGCGGTCAGCCCGGGCCCGGCGGACAGCGAACGCCGTACCGGCACGTCCAGACGGTCCGCGAGCCACATGGCGAGCAGCTCGCAGCTCGGGTTGAACTCCTCGCCCTCCACCTCGACGGCCTTGACCTCGACGCTGACCTGGTCCAGAGCCGCGGCCAGCATCGAGCGCCACGGCGTGATCCGGGTCCAGGAGAGGTCGGTGTCGCCCGGGGTGTAGGTCTCGGCGCGGGCCGTCAGCTCGCGCACCGGCTGCTCGGAGGAGTACGTGTCGGTGACCCGGCGCTGGGCGAGCGCGCCGAGCGGGTCCCCGGCCGGGTCGAGCGGCGCGTCCACCGGCCACCAGACGACGACCGGCGCGTCCGGCAGCAGCAGCGGCAGGACGACCGACTGGGCGTGGTTCACGACCTCGCCGTACAGCCGTAGCACCACGGTCTCGCCGGTGCCCGCGTCCGCGCCCACCCGGACCTCGGCGTCGAGGCGGGACTGGGTGCGGTCGCGAGGGCTGCGCGACACCCGCTTGATGACCACCAGCGTGCGCGAGGGGTGCTCGCGGGACGCGTCGTTGGCGGCCTTCAGGGCGTCGTAGGCGTTCTCCTCGTCCGTGACGATGACCAGGGTGAGCACCATGCCGACGGCCGGTGTGCCGATGGCCCGGCGGCCCTTGACGAGCGCCTTGTTGATCTTGCTGGCGGTGGTGTCCGTGAGGTCTGTCTTCATGGCCGGCGCCAGCTCCGTCCCTCGCGTGCGAGCATTTCGTCCGCCTCGACCGGGCCCCAGGTACCGGAGGGGTACTGGGCGGGCCTGCCGTTGCGGTCCCAGTACTCCTCGATCGGGTCGAGGATCTTCCAGGACAGCTCGACCTCCTCCGTGCGGGGGAAGAGGTTGGAGTCGCCGAGCAGCACGTCGAGGATCAGTCGCTCGTACGCCTCGGGCGAGGACTCCGTGAACGACTCGCCGTAGGCGAAGTCCATGGACACGTCCCGGATCTCCATCGAGGTGCCCGGCACCTTGGAGCCGAAGCGGACGGTGACGCCCTCGTCGGGCTGGACGCGGATGACGATCGCGTTGGAGCCGAGCTCCTCGGTGGCCGTCGTGTCGAAGGGGGAGTGCGGCGCCCGCTGGAAGACCACCGCGATCTCGGTGACCCGGCGGCCCAGGCGCTTGCCGGTACGCAGGTAGAAGGGGACGCCCGCCCAGCGGCGGTTGTCGATCTCCACCTTGATGGCCGCGTACGTGTCGGTCTTCGACTGCGGGTCGATGCCCTCCTCCTGGAGGTAGCCGACCGCCTTCTCGCCGCCCTGCCAGCCCTCCGCGTACTGCCCGCGCACGGTGTCGCGTCCCAGGTCCTTCGGCAGCTTCACCGCGCCGAGCACCTTGGTCTTCTCCGCGGCCAGCGCGTCCGCGTCGAAGGAGGCCGGCTCCTCCATGGCCGTGAGGGCCATGAGCTGGAGCAGGTGGTTCTGGATGACGTCACGGGCGGCGCCGATGCCGTCGTAGTACCCGGCCCGGCCGCCGATGCCGATGTCCTCGGCCATCGTGATCTGCACGTGGTCCACGAAGGACCGGTTCCAGATCGGCTCGAACATCGTGTTGGCGAAGCGCAGCGCCAGGATGTTCTGGACGGTCTCCTTGCCCAGGTAGTGGTCGATGCGGAAGACCTGGTCCGGGGCGAAGACCTCCTCGACGGTCGTGTTGAGCTCCTCGGCCGACTTGAGGTCGTGGCCGAAGGGCTTCTCGATGACCGCGCGGCGCCAGGAGCCGCTCGACTGGTCGGCCAGCCGGTGCTTCTTCAGCTGCTGGATGACCACGGGGAAGGCGGACGGCGGCACGGACAGGTAGAAGGCGAAGTTGCCGCCGGTGCCCTGTGCCTTGTCGAGTTCGTCGATGGTGTCGCGCAGCCGCTCGAACGAGTCGTCGTCGTCGAAGGTGCCCTGGACGAAGCGCATCCCCTGGATGAGCTGCTGCCAGACCTCCTCGCGGAACGGCGTACGGGCGTGCTCCTTGACGGCGTCGTGGACGACTTCCGCGAAGTCCTCGTGCTCCCAGTCGCGCCGGGCGAAGCCGACCAGGGAGAAGCCCGGCGGCAGCAGACCGCGGTTCGCGAGGTCGTACACCGCGGGCATCAGCTTCTTTCGGGACAAATCGCCCGTGACGCCGAAGATGACCAGGCCCGACGGCCCCGCGATACGCGGGAGCCGTCGGTCGGCGGGGTCACGAAGCGGGTTCGCTCCGGGACCGGAAAGAGGGGACAAGATTTCAGCCCTCCGAGGGGGCGAGGCGCTGAAGCTCCGCCTCGGTCGACTTGAGCAGGTCGTTCCAGGAGGCCTCGAACTTCTCGACGCCCTCGTCCTCCAGGAGCTGGACGACCTCGTCGTACGAGATCCCGAGCTTCTCGACCGCGTCGAGTTCGGCGCGGGCCTGCTCGTAGGTGCCGGCGATCGCGTTGCCGCGGATCTGGCCGCCTTCCTCGGTCGCCTGGAGCGTGGCCTCCGGCATGGTGTTCACCGTGTTCGGCGCCACCAGCTCGTCGACGTACAGGGTCGCCTTGTAGGCCTTGTCCTTGACGCCGGTCGAGGCCCACAGCGGACGCTGCTTGTTGGCACCGGCGTTCTCCAGCTTCGACCAGCGCTCGCCGGAGAAGATCTCCTCGTACGCCTGGTAGGCGAGGCGCGCGTTGGCCACGCCGGCCTTGCCGCGGGCGGCCTTGGCCTCGTCGGTGCCGAGCGCGTCGATGCGCTTGTCGATCTCGGTGTCCACGCGGGACACGAAGAAGGACGCCACGGAGTGGATCTTCGACAGGTCGAGACCGCGCTCCTTGGCCCTCTCCAGGCCCGTGAGGTAGGCGTCCATGACCTCGCGGTAACGCTCGAGGGAGAAGATCAGCGTGACGTTGACGCTGATCCCCAGGCCGATGACGTCGGAGATCGCGGGGATGCCGGCGCGGGTTGCCGGGATCTTGATGAGGGTGTTGGGACGGTCGACGAGCCAGGCGAGCTGCTTGGCCTCGGCGACGGTCGCCTTCTCGTTGTGCGCCAGGCGCGGGTCGACCTCGATCGAGACGCGGCCGTCCTGGCCGTTGGTGGCGTCGAAGACCGGGCGCAGGATGTCGGCGGCGTCGCGGACGTCCGCCGTGGTGATCATGCGGATGGCCTCTTCGACCGTGACCTTGCGGGCGGCGAGGTCGGACAGCTGCTGGTCGTAGCCGTCGCCCTCGGAGATCGCCTTCTGGAAGATCGACGGGTTGGTGGTGACGCCCACGACGTGCTGCTGGTCGATCAGCTCGGCGAGGTTGCCGGACGTGATCCGCTTGCGCGACAGGTCGTCCAGCCAGATCGCCACGCCTTCCTCGGAGAGGCGCTTGAGTGCGTCTGTCATGGAATTACATCTCCTACGTGTCGTATATGGGCGTCAGCGCTGGGCTGCGGCGATCGATTCCCGTGCCTGGGCGGCCACGTTCTCGGCAGTGAAGCCGAACTCCTGGAAGAGGACCTTGCCGTCCGCGGAAGCACCGAAGTGCTCCAGGGAAACGATGCGACCGGCGTCCCCGACGTACTTGTGCCAGGTGAGACCGATACCCGCCTCGACCGCGACGCGGGCCTTCACGGCCGGCGGCAGGACGCTGTCCCGGTACCCCTGGTCCTGCTCCTCGAACCACTCCACGCACGGCATCGAGACGACACGCGTCGGCACACCGGAAGCCTCCAGCTGCTCGCGCGCCTCGACGGCGATGTGCACCTCGGAACCGGTGGCGATCAGGATCGCCTCGGGCGTCCCGGTGGAGGCCTCGAAGAGGACGTAACCGCCCTTGACGGCGTCCTCGTTGGGCTCGTACGTCGGCACGCCCTGACGGGTCAGTGCGAGGCCGTGCGGGGCGCCCTTGCCGAAGACCTTGGTGTACCGGCCCAGGATCTCGCGCCAGGCGATCGCGGTCTCGTTGGCGTCCGCGGGGCGCACCACGTTCAGGCCCGGGATCGCGCGCAGCGAGGCGATGTGCTCGACCGGCTGGTGGGTCGGACCGTCCTCGCCGAGACCGATGGAGTCGTGCGTCCACACGTACGTCACCGGCAGGTGCATCAACGCCGAGAGCCGGACGGCGTTGCGCATGTAGTCGGAGAAGACGAGGAACGTACCGCCGTAGATACGGGTGTTGCCGTGCAGCGCGATGCCGTTCATCTCCGCGGCCATGGAGTGCTCGCGGATACCGAAGTGGATCGTGCGCCCGTACGGGTCGGCCTCCGGCAGCGGGTTGTCGGCCGGCAGGAACGAGGAGTTCTTGTCGATCGTGGTGTTGTTCGAGCCGGCGAGGTCGGCGGAGCCGCCCCACAGCTCGGGGATCACCGCACCCAGGGCCTGGAGCACCTTGCCGGAGGCGGCACGGGTGGCAACTCCCTTGCCGGGCTCGAAGACCGGGATCGCGGACTCCCAGTCCTTGGGCAGCTCACCCGCGGCGATCCGGTCGAACTGGGCGGCGCGCTCGGCGTTGTTGTTGCGCCACTCCTGGAAGGACTTCTCCCACTCGGCCTTGGCCTGACGGCCGCGCTCCAGGGCCTGGCGGGTGTGGTCGATGACCTCGTCCGCGACCTCGAAGCTCAGCGAGGGGTCGAAGCCAAGGACCCGCTTGGTGGCCGCGACCTCGTCGTCGCCGAGCGCCGAGCCGTGCGCGGCCTCGGTGTTCTGGGCGTTCGGGGCGGGCCAGGCGATGATCGAGCGCATCGCGATGAAGGACGGCTTGTCGGTGACCGCCTTGGCCTTCTGGATCGCCTCGAAGATCGCGGACGGGTCCAGGTCGCCGTTGGCCTGCGGCTCGACACGCTGCACGTGCCAGCCGTACGCCTCGTAGCGCCCCACGGTGTCCTCGGAGACGGCCGTCTCGGTGTCGCCCTCGATCGAGATGTGGTTGTCGTCCCACAGCAGGATCAGGTTGCCGAGCTTCTGGTGGCCGGCCAGCGAGGACGCCTCGGCGGAGATGCCCTCCTGGAGGCAGCCGTCACCGGCGATCGCGAAGACGAAGTGGTCGAACGGGGACTCGCCCTCGGCGGCCTCCGGGTCGAACAGACCGCGCTCGTAGCGGGCGGCCATCGCCATGCCCACCGCGTTGGCCACACCCTGGCCCAGCGGGCCGGTGGTGGTCTCCACGCCCTTGGTGTGGCCGTACTCCGGGTGACCGGGGGTCTTCGAGCCCCACGTCCGGAACGCCTTCAGGTCGTCCAGCTCCAGGCCGAAACCGGCCAGGTACAGCTGGGTGTAGAGGGTCAGGGACGAATGGCCGGCGGACAGCACGAAACGGTCGCGCCCGACCCACTCCGGGTCGGCCGGGTCATGCCGCATCACCTTCTGGAAGAGGGTGTAGGCGGCCGGGGCCAGGCTCATCGCCGTACCGGGATGGCCGTTGCCGACCTTCTGTACGGCGTCGGCGGCCAGGACACGGGCGGTGTCCACGGCCCGCTGGTCCAACTCGGTCCACTCGAGGTCTGTGGTGGTCGGCTTGGTGCTCACCCTGGGTCAGGGCTCCTCTCCACATGTCAAGCATGTCGAATGCCGGTGCACGGGACGCCCGGCCGTTGTCGAGCCTACCCCCGCAAGTACGTGCGTTTTTTCGAGTCATTCCAGACTGCCGGGCCCCGCGGAGATCCGCCTCCCGACTGGGCCGTACCGCATTCGGCAAGTGAATACGCAGCCGCTCGTACGAGTGCTCAACCGAGTGACGCTGAGCTCTTCCGGGGGCGTCCCCGGACACGACCCCGACCCCCGCGAATGTCGGGGTATGGGCAACGTCTACAGTGGCGTGGTACGCGCGGGCCTTTACCGGGACTTCACACGGCTGAGGCTTGCTGGGATGTCTCTGTAGGGGTGTGCGTGACGGCCGTCGAATCCCGTCCAGCCGGTGTGCTGGGGGAGAGCAAGAGCTCGAGTCAGCGGCCGTTCGGGGCCCGGGCCAAGGCGTTCGTGGCGCTGACCAAGCCGCGGATCATCGAGCTGCTGCTCATCACCACCGTGCCGGTGATGTTCCTGGCGCAGCAAGGGGTGCCGGACCTGAAGCTGGTGCTGCTCACCTGCGTCGGCGGCTACCTCTCGGCGGGCGGCGCCAACGCGCTGAACATGTACATCGACCGCGACATCGACGCGCTCATGGACCGCACCTCGCAGCGTCCACTGGTGACCGGCATGGTCTCCCCGCGTGAATGCCTGGCCTTCGGCATCACGCTGGCCGTCGTCTCGACGCTGCTGTTCGGTCTCGCCGTCAACTGGCTGTCCGCCTGGCTGTCGCTCGGAGCGCTGCTCTTCTACGTCGTCGTCTACACGATGATCCTCAAGCGCCGTACCTCGCAGAACATCGTGTGGGGCGGCATCGCCGGCTGCCTCCCGGTGCTGATCGGCTGGTCGTCGGTCACGAACTCCATGTCGTGGGCGCCGATCATCCTCTTCCTCGTCATGTTCTTCTGGACCCCCCCGCACTACTGGCCGCTGTCCATGAAGGTCCGCGAGGACTACGCGCGCGTGGGCGTGCCGATGCTGCCGGTGGTCGCCTCCAACAAGGTGGTCGCCAAGCAGATCGTCATCTACAGCTGGGTGATGGTCGCGGTCTCGCTGCTGCTGACCCCGCTCGGCTACACCGGCTGGTTCTACACGGCGGTCGCGCTGCTCGCGGGCGGCTTCTGGCTGTGGGAGGCGCACGGCCTCCAGAACCGCGCCAAGGCCGAGGTAACGGGCGCGAAGCTCAAGGAGATGCGGCTGTTCCACTGGTCGATCACCTATGTCTCGATCCTCTTCCTCGCGGTCGCGGTGGACCCCTTCCTGCGGTAGGCGTCCCTGAGGCGAGGGTCACGTCGCCGTCTCATCTACTGGTCGGTAGCATCCTGGTCATGGCAGACACGCAGCAGGTTGACGCGAAGGCCGAGCGCAGGGTCGCCCGGCTCGCCAAGCAGATCAGCGCCTTCTCCAAGGAGCACGGCGGTGCCGAGGGCCAGCTGGCCCACATCGGCGAGCGCGGCACCCGGATCGTCCTTGTCGGCGAGGACGGCGGCTGGGGCGACCTGGTGGCCCCCTCGTACGAGATCGCGGAGAAGGCCGTCGAGAAGGCCGGCATCACGGTCCACGAGGACTTCGACGGCGAGTTCGCGGCCAAGGTGAAGACCGGGCCGTACGAGTGGAGCCGGATGGCGGGCATCCAGGTGGGCGGACCGAGCAACGGCTGAGACAGGTCGGCGTCTCGCACGGGGTGTGTGAGGCCAACACTTCGTGAGCGGTTCACCCGTTAGGACGTGTAGCAAGAGCACACGGTCCGTCCACGGGAGCCCGGATGATCGAAACGCCGTCCCTCGTGGACCAGTACTGCCACGGCGTACTGAGGACGGAGCTGGGTCTCGGCACCTTCGAGGCCCAGCTGGCCCGCACCGGGGGCCCGCCCGCGCCGGGGACCACGCTGTTCGACACCCAGACGGGTTTCGCCGTACGACGCTGGTGCCCGCCCTTACTCGGCCTGGAACCGCACTGTCCGCCCGCCCGCTATCTGGCCCGGCGCCGTGAACTGGGCGTACTGGAAGCGGGCCGCAGGCTGCTGCGCGGCAGCGGCATCACGACCTATCTGGTCGACACCGGACTGCCGGGCGACCTCACCGGACCCTCCGAACTGGCCTCCGCCGCGGCCGCCGAGACCCGCGAGATCGTGCGCCTGGAACTCCTGGCCGAACAGGTCGCCGACACCTCCGGCACCGTCGAGTCCTTCCTCGCCAACCTCGCCGAGTCGGTGCACGCAGCCGCCGCGAACGCGGTCGCCTTCACCTCGGTGGCAGGCGTACGGCACGGTCTCGCGCTGGCGCCCGAGCCGCCGGGGCCGGGAGAGGTGCGGGGCGCCGCGGGCCGATGGCTGGCGGGCCGCCGGGTGGGCGGCGAGCTCTCCGATCCCGTTCTCCTACGACACCTGCTGTGGATCGCGGTCGCCACCGGGCTGCCCCTCCAACTGCACGCCGGGCTCGGTGAACCGGGCCTGCGGATCGACCGCACCGACCCCGTCCTGCTCACCGACTTCGTCCGGGCCACCGCCGGCCTCGGCACCGACCTCGTCCTGCTGCACAGCTACCCGTACCACCGGCACGCGGCCCACCTCGCGGGGGTCTTCCCGCACGTCTACGCCGACTCCGGAGCCGCCCTCGTCCGTACCGGCGCCCGCGCGGCGACGGTCCTCGCGGAGATCCTGGAACTGGCACCCTTCGGCAAGATCGTCTTCTCCAGCGGCGCCCACAGCCTGCCCGAACTGCATGTGGTGGGTGCCCGCCTGTTCAGGGAGGCGCTGGCGCGGGTGCTGGGCGGCTGGGTGGTGGAGGGAGCCTGGTCGCTGGCGGACGCGCAGCGGGTGGCGGGGCTGATCGCGGCGGGGAACGCGCGGAGGGTGTACGGGTTGAGGTGAGCGTGTCGCGCTGACCCGAAGCTACTTGGGCCCGGCGATCGACGGACTCGTCTCGGCGTACGACTGCGCCGGCACCTCGGGCAGCTCCCCCTCGGCCCGCTCCCGCAGGGCCAGCAGCACGCGCAACACGCCGATCCACACCAGGGCCGAGCCCAGCATGTGCAGACCGACCAGGAACTCGGGGAGGTCGGTGAAGTACTGGACGTAGCCGATGACGCCCTGGGAGAGGAGGACCAGGAAGAGGTCGCGGGTGCGGTGCAGGGGGCCCCTGGGGGCGTCGACCGCCTTGAGGATGAACCACAGGGCGAAGGTCAGCGACACCACGATCCAGGCCAGGACCGCGTGCACCTTGCTGACGGTCTCCCAGTCCAGCGGCATCCGCTCGACCTCGCTGGAGTCACCGGCGTGCGGTCCGGCGCCGGTCACCACGGTGCCGACGAGGATCAGCAGGGCGGCGGCCGCGACCATGAACCACACCAGCTGCTGGACCGGCTTGCCGACCAGCGGGCGGGGCGGTGTGTCGCCCTCCCGGGTGCGTTGCCACATCACGGTGGCGACGGTGATCAGGGCGGTGGTCGCGACGAAGTGGGCGGCGACGGTGTACGGGTTGAGCCCGACGAGCACGACGATGCCGCCGAGGATCGCGTTGCTCATCACGATCCAGAACTGCGCCCAGCCCAGCCGGGTCAGGCTGCGTCGGTACGGCTTCTCCGAGCGCGCGGCGATGATCGCCCAGCCGACGGCGGCACACAGGACGTACGTCAGCATCCGGTTGCCGAACTCGATGGCACCGTGGAAGCCCATCGCGCTGGTCGCGGTCAGCGAGTCGTCGGTGCACTTCGGCCAGGTCGGACACCCGAGCCCCGACCCGGTCAGCCGCACGGCCCCACCGGTGACCACGATGACGACCGCCATCACGAGCGCGGCGAGCGCGGCACGCCGGACCGTGCGGGAGGTGGGGGTCCACCGGGCGGCGATGAAGGAGAGCGGGTTGCGCACGGCGGCTCGGGCGTCGGCGGGGGTCAGCTTTGGCACGGGGTCCATCGTAGAGGGGCGCTTGTGCACGAATTCACTTGGGCCGACCTTTTCGGGCGGGCCTGTGCGGAGGTCCTGGTCACAATGACCGCCGGATGCGTTCCGCCTCGGCTCGGAGCGGGGCGGATTCGCTGGTGGTCGTCTCCGAGCGAGGTCCGGAAGATCTCGCCGCGTCGCGCAGTACGCGTTAGGCTCCCAGTCCGTTGCCCTCGGCCGGGTCTTACCGGGGCGCAGGGACATTCGGGGCCAGGCCAGCGTGCCGTCCTCCGGGCCGTCCGTGACCTCGGGCGCCGGGCCGTCTCCTGCGACACGCGCCTCGACCCTGCGCCTGTGCGTCGCCAGTCGAGGCCGGTGGCGTCGGTCGCGGTGGTGCAGCGCAGCGCGGGTTCCGAGCGGTTGCTCTTCACGGCGGCGATGTCCGCGAGGTCGGTTGCCCAGGGCGAGTTCGCGGTGCGCACGTCGTCCGTACGGTAGAAGCCCTCGGCCCGCAGACCGCGCAGCTGCCCGTCCCGGGGCGATGCGGCGAACGCCGGTGTCGCGACGCGCGAACACGGAGCGACTCTTCCAGCTCCGCCCCGACGTCACTCCCAGCGGAAGAACCGCCCAGCCGCCGCCAGCCCCACAACCCCCCACACCGCCAGAATCCCCAGATCCCCCCAAGGCACCCCACCGCCGTGCTGCAACACATCCCGCAGCCCGTCCGACAACGCCGAGATCGGCAGCAGGCCCAGTACGTCCTGCGCACCCTGCGGGAACTTGGACAGGGGGACGATCACCCCGCCGCCCACCAGCAGCAGCAGGAAGACCAGGTTCGCGGCGGCCAGGGTGGCTTCCGCCTTCAGGGTGCCCGCCATCAGCAGGCCGAGGCCGGAGAAAGCCGCCGTGCCCAGGATGAGCAGCAGCAGGACGGACAGGGGGTTTCCGTGCGGGGACCAGCCGAGGGCGAGGGCGATCGCCGTCAGCAGCAGGACCTGCAGGATCTCCGTGACCAGCACCGACGCCGTCTTCGCCGTCATCAGGGCCCAGCGGGGCAGGGGGGAGCTGGCGAGGCGTTTCAGGACTCCGTAGCGGCGTTCGAAGCCGGTGGCGATCGCCTGGCCGGTGAAGGCCGTCGACATGACCGCCAGGGCCAGGATGCCGGGGGTCAGGAAGTCCACCGACTTGCCGGCCCCCGTGTCGACGATGTCCACCGCGCTGAAGAGGACGAGGAGCAGGGTCGGGATCACCACCGTCAGCAGCAGCTGCTCGCCGTTGCGCAGGAGCATCTTCGTCTCCAGCGCCGCCTGGGTGGTGATCATGCGTCCCAGAGGGGCCGCTCCCGGCTTCGGGGCGTAGGTACCGACAGTCACGCGCGCAGCTCCTTGCCCGTCAGTTCCAGGAAGACGTCTTCCAATGTGTGCCGTTCCACCGAGATCTTCTCCGGCATCACCCCGTGCTGGGCGCACCAGGACGTCACCGTCGCCAGGAGCTGGGGGTCGACCTTGCCGCCGACCCGGTAGGAGCCGGGGGTCAGCTCCGCCGCCGTGCAGTCGGCCGGGAGGGCCTTCAGCAGCGATCCCACGTCCAGGCCCGGGCGGCCCGTGAAGCGCAGGGTGTTCTCGGCGCCGCCCCGGCACAACTCCTCCGGCGTGCCCTGGGCGATGACCCGGCCGCCGTCGATGATCGCCACGTCGTCGGCGAGCTGCTCGGCCTCGTCCATGTAGTGCGTGGTGAGGATGACCGAGACGCCGTCCGTCCGGAGGTCTCGGACCAGGTCCCACGTGGCGTGGCGGGCCTGGGGGTCCAGGCCGGCGGTCGGCTCGTCCAGGAACACCAGTTCCGGGCGGCCGACCACGGCCATCGCGAGCGCCAGGCGTTGCTGCTGGCCGCCGGAGAGCCGGCGGTACGTCGTCCTGCCGCAGCTGCCCAGGCCCAGGCGTTCGATCAGCGCGTCCACGTCCAGGGGGTGCGCGTGCAGGCGGGCCACGTGCCGGAGCATCTCGTCGGCCCGGGCGCCCGAGTACACGCCTCCGGACTGGAGCATCACGCCGATCCTCGGGTGCAGCTCACGGGCCTGCCGCACCGGGTCGAGGCCGAGGACGCGGACCGTGCCGGAGTCCGGCTTCCGGTAGCCCTCACAGGTCTCGACGGTCGTCGTCTTGCCCGCGCCGTTGGGCCCGAGTACGGCGGTCACGCCGGCCCGGGCCACCAGGTCCAGGCCGTCCACGGCGGCCTTCGTGCCGTAGCGCTTCACCAGGGCGTGGACCTGGACCACGGGCTCACTTCGCATGGGCCCGAGTCTAGGTTCGCCGTCCCTGCCGCCGACGGGCGGGTGCAGGATCTCCACCCAGCGCATTTCCGGGCACGTCCTCGTGTGAGCGGTGCAGCGTCAGCCAGCGCTCCGCGTACCGCACCGCGTCCGCCACCGGGAACAGCCGTGCGTCTGCCGCGCCCGCCTTTCCCCGTACGACGACGCCGGTGTCCCGCTCGAAGTCGTAACCCAGTTCGTCGAAGCGGTCGGAGGTGATCGAGACCTCCGTGACGACCTCCCAGCCGTCCGGTCCCGGGCGGCCGACCTTCACCAGCGGGGTCGGGACGCGGTACTCGGCGAGATGGAAGCTCGTGCAGGTGTCGTAGCCGGCGCCGAGGAGCAGCACGCGCGCGTGGAAGGCCTCCAGGCGGGCCAGCGGACTGTGCTCCCCGAGCCGGCAGTCGGGCGCGTGTCCGTCCAGGACGTCACGCGCGCGTGGGCCTATCGCCGCGAAGGACGTCTGCGGGTGCGCGCTGCGCAGGGCGCCGGGCCAGGTGCGGACGGTCTCCGGGATCACGCCGACGCCGAGGGAGGGCGTGACGAGGGGGTCGTAGGCGGGCATGGTGGCGCGGATCGTCGGCCACCAGTCCTGCGGCACCGGCGGGTTGCTCCACACCGCCGGGTCCGAGAGGTCGCCGGTCTGGGTGGGGACCACGAGGGTGCCGTCCGGGCCGAGGGCGTCGAGGAGCGATTCGACCACCGTGACGGGGCCTCCGCAGACCCAGCCGAGTGAGCTGAGGGAGGAGTGCACGAGGAGGGTCTCGCCGGTGCGGAGGGTGTCGCGAGTGACAAGTGGGCCGGTGGGGGGTGGTTTCGGCATGGTTCGGGAGTGTCCCTGACAGGGCCTCGAAATACCACCGGATTGATCGATCAAAGATCGTTTCCGCAGGTCAGGTTAGGTCGACCTAAGTGATGCAGGGCACCGTCCGACGGGCCGGGCGCGGCTTGCCCGGTCCAGAGGAATTACGCAACAATGGCGTTGTGAAAAACGTCGGCGAGGCTCGGGAGACCCCCACGGGGGCCCCTCAGGAGGAGCTCGCGACCGGTGAGCGGTCCACCCGCAACCGCGTCGCGCGATCCATCCTGGACCACGGCCCGTCGACCGTCACCGAGCTGGCCGGGCGGCTGGGGCTCACCCCCGCGGCCGTACGACGGCATCTGGACGCGCTGGTGGCCGACGACGTCGTGGAGGCGCGGGAACAGCGGGTGTACGGCGCGCGGACGCGCGGCCGTCCCGCCAAGGTCTTCGCGCTCACCGACTGCGGCCGGGACGCCTTCGACCAGTCCTACGACAAGCTCGCCGCGGACGCGCTGAACTTCATCCGTGAGCGCTTCGGCGGGGACGAGGCCGTCGTCGCCTTCGCGCGCGCGAGGATCGCCGAGCAGGCCGCCGTGTACCGCAAGGCCGTCGAGTCCGCCGCCCCCGAGGAGCGCACCGAAGCCCTGGCCAAGGCCCTGAGCGCGGACGGGTACGCTGCTACGGCGCGGAGCGCACCGGTCGGCGAGCAGCTCTGCCAGCACCACTGCCCGGTGGCCCATGTCGCGGAGAAGTTCCCGCAGCTGTGCGACGCCGAGACGGAGATCTTCTCCCAGCTGCTCGGCACGCACGTCCAGCGACTGGCGACCATCGCGCACGGCGACGGCGTCTGCACGACGTTCATCCCCAAGATTTCCCACATGTCTCATAACGCATCTGCAAGCACGGCCGGGAGGAACCCCGCATGACTCTCCCCACGGAGACTGCCCACCCCGAGCTCGAGGGCCTGGGCAAGTACGAATACGGCTGGGCCGACTCCGACACGGCCGGCGCTTCCGCGCGGCGCGGTATCAACGAGGACGTCGTCCGCGACATCTCCGCGAAGAAGAACGAGCCGGAGTGGATGACCAAACTCCGCCTCAAGGGCCTGCGCCTCTTCGACAAGAAGCCCATGCCGAACTGGGGCTCGGACCTCTCCGGCATCGACTTCGACAACATCAAGTACTTCGTGCGTTCCACGGAGAAGCAGGCGGAGTCCTGGGAGGACCTGCCCGAGGACATCAAGAACACGTACGACAAGCTCGGCATCCCCGAGGCGGAGAAGCAGCGCCTCGTCGCCGGTGTCGCGGCCCAGTACGAGTCCGAGGTCGTCTACCACCAGATCCGCGAGGACCTGGAGGAGCAGGGCGTCATCTTCCTCGACACCGACACCGCTCTCAAGGAGCACCCGGAGCTCTTCAAGGAGTACTTCGGCACCGTCATCCCGGTCGGCGACAACAAGTTCGCGTCGCTGAACACCGCGGTGTGGTCCGGCGGCTCCTTCATCTACGTGCCGAAGGGCGTGCACGTGGAGATCCCGCTCCAGGCCTACTTCCGGATCAACACCGAGAACATGGGCCAGTTCGAGCGGACGCTGATCATCGTCGACGAGGACGCCTACGTCCACTACGTCGAGGGTTGTACGGCCCCGATCTACAAGTCGGACTCCCTGCACTCCGCGGTCGTCGAGATCATCGTGAAGAAGGGCGCCCGCTGCCGCTACACGACCATCCAGAACTGGTCGAACAACGTCTACAACCTGGTCACCAAGCGCGCCGTGGCGTACGAGGGCGCGACCATGGAGTGGATCGACGGCAACATCGGCTCCAAGGTCACCATGAAGTACCCGGCCGTCTACCTGATGGGCGAGCACGCCAAGGGCGAGACCCTCTCCATCGCCTTCGCGGGCGAGGGCCAGCACCAGGACGCCGGCTCCAAGATGGTCCACATGGCGCCGAACACCTCCTCCAACATCGTCTCCAAGTCGGTGGCGCGCGGTGGCGGCCGTACCTCCTACCGCGGTCTCGTGGAGATCGGCGAGGGCGCCCACGGCTCCAAGTCGAACGTGCTGTGCGACGCGCTGCTCGTCGACACCATCTCCCGCTCCGACACGTACCCCTACGTGGACGTCCGCGAGGACGACGTGTCCATGGGCCACGAGGCGACCGTCTCCAAGGTCTCCGAGGACCAGCTCTTCTACCTGATGAGCCGTGGTCTGAGCGAGTTCGAGGCGATGGCCATGATCGTGCGCGGGTTCGTCGAGCCCATCGCGAAGGAGTTGCCGATGGAGTACGCCCTCGAGCTGAACCGGCTGATCGAGCTGCAGATGGAAGGCGCGGTCGGTTAAGACCGCCTTTCGAGAAGCAGTTAGCGAAATCTGACGTAGGAAGAGAGCAGACCGACAGCCATGGCTGAGGCTCAGAACATCCCGGTGGGATCCACCACCGCCGGCCAGATCGCGGTGGCCGCCGAGTCGACCGTCGCCACGCGCATGAGCGCGCCCCCCTCATTCGACGTGCAGGACTTCCCGGTCCCGCACGGCCGTGAGGAGGAGTGGCGGTTCACCCCGCTGGAGCGCCTGCGCGGGCTGCACGACGGCACCGCGGTCGCCACCGGCGACGGCGTGAGGGTCGACATCGCGGCCCCCGAGGGGGTCGTGATCGAGACCGTCGGCCGCGACGACGCCCGGCTCGGCAAGGCGGGCACTCCGGTGGACCGCATCGCCGCCCAGGCGTACTCGGCGTTCGAGAAGGCCGGCGTGATCACCGTCCCCAAGGAGACGGTCCTCACCGAGCCGATCCGGATCGCCGTGCACGGCGAGGGCGGGACCGCCTACGCCCACCAGGTCGTGGAGCTCGGAGCCTTCGCCGAGGCCGTCGTCGTCATCGACCACACAGGTGACGCCGTACTCGCCGCCAACGTCGACTACATCCTCGGGGACGGCGCCAAGCTGACCGTCGTCTCCGTCCAGGACTGGGACGACAAGGCCGTGCACGTGGCCCAGCACAACGCGCTGATCGGCCGGGACGCCACCTTCAAGTCGTTCGTGGTCACCTTCGGCGGCGACCTCGTCCGGCTGCACCCGCGTGTCGCCTACGCCGGCACCGGCGGCGAGGCCGAACTCTTCGGCCTGTACTTCACGGACGCCGGCCAGCACCAGGAGCACCGCCTCCTCGTCGACCACAACACCCCGCACTGCAAGTCGAACGTCGCCTACAAGGGCGCGCTCCAGGGCGAGGGCGCCCACGCGGTGTGGATCGGTGACGTGCTCATCGAGGCCAAGGCCGAGGGCACGGACACGTACGAGATGAACCGCAACCTCGTCCTCACGGACGGCGCCCGGGTCGACTCCGTGCCGAACCTGGAGATCGAGACCGGCGAGATCGTCGGCGCCGGGCACGCCTCCGCGACCGGCCGCTTCGACGACGAGCAGCTCTTCTACCTGATGGCCCGCGGCATCCCGGCCGACGAGGCCCGTCGCCTGGTGGTCCGCGGCTTCTTCGCCGAACTGGTCCAGCAGATCGGTGTCGACGACATCGAGGAGCGCCTTCTCGTGAAGATCGACGAGGAGCTGGAGGCCACCGTCTGATGGCCTACGTACGCGCCTGTGGGCTGAGCGAGCTGGAGGAGGACACCCCGAAGCGGGTGGAACTCGACGGCACGCCGGTCTCGGTCGTGCAGACCGAGGGGGAGGTGTTCGCGATCCACGACATCTGCTCGCACGCGAACGTCTCGCTCTCCGAGGGCGAGGTGGAGGACTGCCAGATCGAGTGCTGGCTGCACGGTTCCAGCTTCGACCTGCGCACCGGCAAACCGTCCGGCCTTCCCGCGACGCGCCCCGTCCCCGTATACCCCGTAAAGATCGAAGGGGACGATGTGCTCGTCTCCCTCACCCAGGAGTCCTGAGGCACCCATGGCAACGCTTGAAATCCGAGACCTGCACGTCACCGTCGAGGCCGACAACGCCACGAAGGAGATCCTCAAGGGCGTCGACCTGACCGTGAAGCAGGGCGAGACGCACGCCATCATGGGCCCCAACGGCTCCGGCAAGTCGACCCTCGCCTACTCCCTCGCGGGTCACCCGAAGTACACCATCACCGGCGGCACCGTCACCCTCGACGGCGAGGACGTCCTGGAGATGTCCGTCGACGAGCGCGCCCGCGCCGGCCTGTTCCTGGCGATGCAGTACCCCGTCGAGGTTCCCGGCGTGTCCGTGTCGAACTTCCTCCGTACCTCCGCCACCGCCATCCGCGGCGAGGCCCCCAAGCTGCGCACCTGGGTGAAGGAGGTCAAGGAGACCATGGAGCGCCTCTCCATGGACCCCTCCTTCGCCGAGCGCAACGTCAACGAGGGCTTCTCGGGCGGTGAGAAGAAGCGCCACGAGATCCTCCAGCTGGAGCTGCTCAAGCCGAAGATCGCGATCCTCGACGAGACGGACTCCGGTCTGGACGTCGACGCGCTCCGGGTCGTCTCCGAGGGCGTCAACCGCGTCCGCGAGACCGGCGAGGTCGGCACCCTGCTGATCACGCACTACACGCGCATCCTGCGCTACATCAAGCCCGACTTCGTCCACGTCTTCTCCGGCGGTCGCATCGTGGAGTCCGGCGGCGCCGAGCTCGCCGACAAGCTGGAGAACGAGGGCTACGAGGCATACACGAAGGGTGGCGTATCCGCGTGACGCAGCTGCCGGGCCTCCTCGACACCGAGGCGATCCGCAAGGACTTCCCGATCCTGGACCGCATGGTCCACGACGGCCGGAAGCTCGTGTACCTGGACAACGCGGCGACCTCGCAGAAGCCGCGCCAGGTGCTGGACGCCCTGAGCGAGTACTACGAGCGCTACAACGCCAACGTCCACCGCGGTGTGCATGTGCTCGCCGAGGAGGCCACGGCGCTGTACGAGGGCGCGCGCGACAAGGTCGCCGAGTTCATCAACGCGCCCTCGCGCGACGAGGTGATCTTCACCAAGAACGCCTCCGAGTCACTCAACCTCGTGGCGAACATGCTGGGCTGGGCCGACGAGCCCTACCGCGTGGACTCCGAGACCGAGATCGTCATCACGGAGATGGAGCACCACTCCAACATCGTGCCGTGGCAGCTGCTCGCGCAGCGCACGGGCGCGAAGCTGAAGTGGTTCGGGCTGACCGACGACGGCCGGCTCGACCTCTCCAACATCGAGCAGATCATCACCGAGAAGACGAAGATCGTCTCCTTCGTGCTGGTGTCCAACATCCTCGGTACGGTCAACCCGGTCGAGGCGATAGTGCGCCGGGCGCAGGAAGTCGGTGCGCTCGTCTGCATCGACGCCTCGCAGGCCGCGCCGCACATGCCGGTCGACGTCCAGGCACTGCAGGCCGACTTCGTGGCCTTCACCGGGCACAAGATGTGCGGCCCGACGGGCATCGGCGTGCTGTGGGGCCGGCAGGAACTCCTGGAGGACCTGCCCCCGTTCCTCGGCGGCGGCGAGATGATCGAGACCGTGTCGATGCACTCGTCGACCTACGCCCCGGCCCCGCACAAGTTCGAGGCGGGCACCCCGCCGGTCGCGCAGGCGGTCGGTCTGGGCGCGGCGATCGACTACCTGTCGTCGATCGGCATGGACAAGATCCTCGCCCACGAGCACGCGCTGACCGAGTACGCGGTCCAGCGTCTGCAGGCGGTCCCGGACCTCAGGATCATCGGCCCCACCACGGCCGAGGACCGGGGCGCCGCGATCTCCTTCACGCTCGGGGACATCCACCCGCACGACGTGGGCCAGGTCCTGGACGAGCAGGGCATCGCGGTCCGGGTCGGCCACCACTGCGCGCGGCCGGTCTGCCTGCGCTACGGAATTCCTGCGACCACGCGAGCGTCGTTCTATCTGTACTCCACGCCGGCCGAGATCGACGCACTGATCGAGGGGCTGGAGCACGTACGGAACTTCTTCGGCTGAGGAGCTGGCTGAGTCGTGAAGCTTGATTCGATGTACCAGGAAGTCATCCTGGACCACTACAAGCACCCGCACGGGCGTGGTCTCAGGGATGGCGACGCCGAGGTGCACCACGTGAACCCGACGTGCGGCGACGAGATCACCCTGCGTGTGAGGTACGACGGCACGACGATCGAGGACGTCTCGTACGAGGGCCAGGGCTGCAGCATCAGCCAGGCCTCGGCCTCCGTCCTGAACGATCTGCTGGTCGGCAAGGACCTGGCGGAGGCACAGAAGATCCAGGAGACCTTCCTGGAGCTGATGCAGTCCAAGGGCAGGATCGAGCCCGACGACGCGATGGAGGAGGTGCTGGAGGACGCGGTCGCGTTCGCCGGCGTCTCCAAGTACCCGGCCCGGGTCAAGTGCGCCCTCCTCAGCTGGATGGCGTGGAAGGACGCGACGGCCCAGGCGCTGGGCGCCGAAGCCGAAAGGAAGACGGCATGAGCGAGACCGTTGAGATGAAGCCGGCCTCGGAGGAAGAGCTCCGCGAGGCCCTGTACGACGTCGTCGACCCCGAGCTGGGCATCGACGTCGTCAACCTCGGCCTGATCTACGGCATCCACGTCGACGACGCGAACATCGCGACCATCGACATGACCCTGACCTCGGCCGCCTGCCCCCTCACGGACGTCATCGAGGACCAGGCCAAGTCCGCCACGGACGGCCTCGTCAGCGAACTCCGCATCAACTGGGTGTGGATGCCGCCGTGGGGTCCGGACAAGATCACGGATGATGGGCGTGAGCAGCTTCGGGCGCTCGGGTTCAACGTCTGACGGAGCCCGATCGCAGTGCCGAGGGGGCCGTGGCCGAGTGCCGCGGCCCCTTTCGCATGCTCAGGACAGCCCGCCCACCAGCTTGAACGACGAGTCCTGGAAGTACTCGTAGCTGTACTCGAAGCGTTCCAGGCGGACCACGAAGTTCTGGTGGCGGAGGAAGTAGCCGGGGTAGTTGACCGACTCCAGCATGGTCGCGCCGGAGTAGTAGGAGGAGTCGCGGGGGCAGAACGTGGCGTCCTGCTTGAAGAGGGACGAGCCGTCGTTGCGGTCGGCTCGCAGGACGAAGTCGCGGTGGCGCAGGTACTTGCCGTCGTGCGTGGTGAAGGAGTAACAGGAGCTGTTCGCCAGGCCCTTGACCAGCTTGAACGTGGAGTCCTCGCGGGATTCCGAACCGCGGACCGGGTCCAGGCCCACATAGCCGTCGTCCACGTGCCAGTAACGGTCGGGGTAGTTGACCGAGTTGACGGAGCGGTAGGTCGCCGAGGGCTTCGGCTTGGACGAACTGCTCTTGGTCGCAGTGGGCTTGGGCGGCTTCGGGGTGACCGTGACCGTGGCCGTCGGCTCGGAGCCCTGCTGGCGGGGGGCCTTGGGGCTGGGGGAGACCGACGACAGGCCGCTCTCGCCCTGCGGGGGCGTGGTCGTCGCGGGCTGTGTGGAGAAGTTGATCAGTCCCGAGCCGTCGTCCTGCCTGGGTGATGACGATGTGTCAAGTTCGTTGCCCGTCACGGCTATCGCAGCCGCACAGGCGGCTATCGTGGCCACCGCCAGCGCCCCGGCCAGATAGAGCCGTCTGGTTCCGGGCGTCCGGGAGGTGTCCAGGGTCCAGCCGTTCTCCCAGGGGCGGTCCTGAGGGGGCCGGGACTTGTCTTCGGGCATGCGCTGTTCCTCCGGCGGCGCGGCGCGTGCGGCGGCCGCGGCTGTGGTGGCCCGGTATGTGAATGGTGAAACACTGGTGGTTCGGGGGAACACTAGTGGTTACCGGGGGTTGTGAGCAGCCCTTTGAAGCGGACCGATTCCACATTCCCTTCCGGGCACTTCCAGCCCCGCGTTATGTACGCTTGTACACATGGGATACCTGCTGCTCGCCGGAGCCATCGCCGCCGAGGTCGGTGCGACCACGGCCATGAAGTACACCGAGGGTTTCAGCCGGCTCGCGCCCTCGCTGCTGACCGTGCTCGGCTATGTCCTCTCCTTCGCGCTGCTCGCCCAGACCCTGAAGACGTTGTCGGTCGGCACCGCCTACGCGATCTGGGCCGGGGTGGGCACCGCGACCATCGCCGCCATCGGGATGCTCTTCCTCGGTGAGGGCATGACGGTGACCAAGGCCGCCGGGATCGCGCTGATCATCCTCGGGGTCGTGGTGCTGAACCTGGGCGGGGCCCACTGATGCCCCGGCGGCACGACCCCGAGCGCCGGCAGCGGATCATCGACGCGGCCATCCGGGTCGTGGGGGAGAAGGGCCTCGCGGGACTCAGCCACCGCAGCGCCGCCGCCGAGGCCGACGTACCGCTCGGCTCGACGACGTACCACTTCAAGAGCCTCGACGAGCTGATGGTCGCCGCGCTGCGCCAGGCCAGCGAGGGCTTCGCCAAGGCGGTCGCCGCGCACGGCGCCCTGGACGGCCCCGGCGGCGACCTCGCCACCGACCTCGCGCGCGTCCTCGGCGAGTGGCTGGGCGGCGACCGCACCGGAGTCGAGCTGGAGTACGAGCTCTACCTCGCCGCCCTGCGCCGACCCGCCCTGCGCCCCGTCGTCGCCGAGTGGGCCGACGAGCTCGCCGAACGCCTCGCCCGCCGCACGGACCCGGTCACGGCTCGGGCGCTCGTCGCGCTGACCGACGGGATCTGCCTGCAGGTGCTGCTGACGGGGGTGCCGTACGACGAGTCCTACGCACGGGAGGTCCTGGCGCGGGTGATTCCCACCGGTCTCGGGTGATTCCCACCGGGAGCCTTGTGAGTGGACCACCGTCGTCCACGGCACGGACGGAGGACGACGACGCGGAGGTCGTTGCCTCGTTGCCCGGTCGCTGGAGCAGCCGGAGCTGTTCGCCCAGCTCTACGACCGCTACGCGCCGGACATCCACCGGTACGCCGCCCGCCGCCTCGGCGACTCCGCGCTGCCCGCCGACGGGGAGCGGACGCTGGAGGTCCTCCGTGAGAAGAACGCCATCGCCGACGCCAAGGGTGAGCCACAGGCGGAGAACGACTGCACCGAGATCAGTGTCCTTCTGGGTGCCGGCGTGATGCCCTCCAATGGGCTGGCCTCGCTCTACCGGGCGCTCGCGACCCTGCCCGGCGGGACGGTCACGGATCACCTCGTGGAGACCGCCTCCGGACGCCGGGCCATCGCCCTCGACTACCGGACCAGGGACCCGTATCCGGGGACCGGGCAGACCTTGCGGGACCAGTGGCTGCTCGACCCGCAGGCGTATCGCGGCGTCGGCATGCGCATGGTCGGCGGGGACAAGATCGGCGGTGGCAGCTCAGTCGTCGCCACGGTCGGCGTCGACCGGGCGGGGCAGCGCGGCTGACCGATACGGACCGGGCGGCCCGCACTGCGGGGGAGTGCGGGCCGCCCACCACCCGAGACGCCCCGCGCGCGGGTTCGCATCCCACGCCCCCCGCCGGTTAGGTTGCCCTCATGACCGACACGACTGCTCCGCGTACCACCGGCGCCATCGCCGCAGGCCTCGCCACCGTCGCCGCCGACGGCACCGTCCTCGACACCTGGTTCCCCGCCCCCGAGCTGTCCGCCCAACCCGGGCCGGCCGGCACCGAGCGGCTGTCCGCCGACAGGGCCGTGGAACTGCTCGGCGAAGGCGCCGCGAAGGCGATCGGCAGGGACGCCCGCCGTGGCGTCGAGGTGATCGCGGTCCGCACGGTCATCGCCTCCCTCGACGAGAAGCCGCTCGACACGCACGACGCCTACCTGCGGCTGCACCTCCTCTCGCACTGCCTGGTCCAGCCGCACGGCCAGAGCCTGGACGGCATCTTCGGCCTCCTCCCGAACGTCGCCTGGACCTCGCTCGGCCCGGTCGCCGTCGACGACGTCGAGAAGGTGCGGCTCAACGCCCGCGCCGAGGGCCTGCACCTCGCCGTCACGAGCGTCGACAAGTTCCCGCGCATGACGGACTACGTGGCACCCAAGGGCGTCCGGATCGCCGACGCCGACCGGGTCCGGCTCGGCGCGCACCTCGCCGCGGGCACCACCGTGATGCACGAGGGCTTCGTCAACTTCAACGCGGGCACCCTCGGCACCTCGATGGTCGAGGGCCGTATCTCCGCCGGTGTCGTGGTCGGCGACGGCTCGGACATCGGGGGTGGCGCCTCCACCATGGGCACCCTCTCCGGCGGCGGCAACGTCCGTATCACCATCGGCGAGCGCTGCCTGATCGGCGCCGAGGCGGGCGTCGGCATCGCGCTCGGCGACGAGTGCGTCGTCGAGGCCGGCCTGTACGTCACCGCGGGCACCCGCGTGACCATGCCCGACGGACAGATCGTCAAGGCCCGTGAGCTGAACGGCGCCTCGAACATCCTCTTCCGCCGCAACTCGGTCACCGGCACCGTCGAGGCCCGCCCGAACAACGCGGTCTGGGGCGGCCTCAACGACGTCCTGCACAGCCACAACTGAGCCGCTCCCGGCCCGAGCGAAGATCACTTACGGGTTACTCAGCGTGACCTCAGCGTCGTTTCGGCAGATGAACGGGTGGACGCAGAGTCCGATCAGACGCCGAAACGACGAACGAGGGGTCGCAGCCATGAGGGCGATGAGGAACAAGCGGGCGTGGGCCGGGGCGCTGGTCCTGGCGGGGGCATCCTGCTGGATGTCGGCCGGAACCGCCGCGGCCGACGAGACCAACACCGCCTCCCACAACGGCCCCAGGGTCGGCCTGGTCAACATCGGCCAGGTGGACGACCCGATGGAGGACGTACTGGAGCACGTGTTGCTGATCGGCGACGGGTACTCCTGGAACTGACCCGCGCCGAAGTCGCCGTAGAGGATTCGCCTCTACGGCGACTTTTTTCATGTCCGAGGCATAGCGGTGGGCCACCGCACGCGTCACAAGGGTCGGAGGGTCGGCGCACCGGCGCTGCCGGGGAAGAGAAGGTGACGATGAATGCCGAAGGGCTGGAGAGTTTCCGGGACTTCGTGGACAGCAGGTCGTCCACCCTGCTGAGGACGGCTGTGCTGCTGTGCGGGGGAGACCAGCACGCCGGTGAGGACCTGCTTCAGAACGCCCTGGTCAAGGTCGCCGGACGCTGGCAGAAGATCGACGAACCCGAGGCCTATGTACGGCAGGTCCTCTACCGCCAGCAGGTCAGCCGCTGGCGGCTGAAGTGGCCCCGGAGAGAGGTCAGTGTCGCCGAGCCGCCCGAGCCCTACGGCACCGGCGAGCCCGGCGCCGACACGGCCGCCGCGGCCGAACTGCGCCTCGTCATGCGCCAGGCGCTGTCCCGGCTCACCGCCCGCCAGCGCACCGTGTTGGTGCTGCGCTACTTCGAGGACCTGCCGGAGGCCGACGTTGCCCGCCTCCTCGGCTGCTCGGTCGGCACCGTACGGTCCACCACCCACCGCTCACTGGCCCGGCTGCGTTCGCTCGCACCCGAACTGGCGGCGCTCGGCCCGGCCGACGCCGAACGGCTCGAAGCCCGTGACTACTCGCCCGTGGAGGTGCGTCCGTGAACGTCGACGACATCGTGCGCGACGCCCTGCGCGAGCAGGCCGCCGAACAGCCCCCGGCGGCGGCGGGGTTCGCCGACCGGGTGCTCGCGGTACGGCGCCGCCGCCGTACCCGTCGGGCAGTGGTCGTCGCCGTGGCCGCCGTGGTGGCGGTCGCCGTGGGGGTGGGCGTACCGCTGCTGGACTCCGGCAAGGAGGACGTACGGCCCTCCGGCGGCATCGTGGCCCCGAAGAAGGTCGAGTCCCACCCCGACCAGTCGCCGCCGCGCGACGAGATCTCCGTCGGGGGGACGACCCTGGCCGCGTACTTCATCCCGGAGACGGTCAAGAAGGGCGCGGACAGCGCCGTCTACGAGCGCACCTACCACCTGCTGAACCCCAAGACCGGCAAGTACGCCAAGGCCGCGGACTGGTCCTGGGTCACCGTCGCTCCCGGCGGCAAGACCGCCGCCGTCCTCGAACGAGACCTGCCCGCCTCGCGGATCGGCCTGCTCGATCTGACCACCGGCAAGGTCGAGCGGTGGATCCAGGTCGACCACCGCGTCGGCGGGCTCGCCTTCTCCCGCGACGGCCGCAAGCTGGTCGCGACGACGTACAGCCAGAACCCCGACGCGCGGGTCAAGGCACAGGGCGACACCGAATGGGGCGCGCCCTGGACCTCCAGCCGCACCGGCTTCTACGTCCTCGACGTGGCCTCCGGGGACGGCTCCTGGACCGAGGTCAAGCTCGCGGGCGACCCGGACGATCCCATGAGCGGCGCCACCATGAACTCCCGCCAGGACTTCGCCCTCACCGACGACGGCCGGCACGTCTGGGAGGGCAGCCCCATGGAGCCCGGCTATGTGTTCTACGACCTCACGGGCAAGAAGGTGCCCGTGCCGGCCGGCTCCAAGTACCTGACGTGGTTCGTCGAGGCGGGCACGTCACCGGACGGCCGGCTGGTCGCCGGGGACTTCGCGGGCAAGAAGTGGAAGACGTCCTCGTACGTCGTCGACGCCATCACCGGTGCCAGGACCGAGGTGCGCGGGCAGCAGCTGCTCGCCTGGGTGGGCAACAAGCAGCTCATCGCCTGGGACATCGGCCAGAACGACAAGAACGAGTTCCATCAGCGGCTCGTGCTGATCACCATCGGCAGCGACAAGGAACTCCCGCTCAGCGGCTTCCGGGAGGGCCACGACGGGGACGCCGGGCGCTGGGAGCCGGTCTTCGCCCAGCCCTGATCAGAGGGCCACCAGCCGTTCGTACTCCGCCAGCAGCCCGTCGGCCGTCTCCCGGTCGGCGGGCCGCAGCGGGGCGCGGACCGGGCCCGCGGGCAGACCGAGCGCGTTGAGGAGGGCCTTGGCAGTGACCGTGCCGGGCAGGCCCGCCGACATCATCGCCTCGATCAGCGGCGTGGCCCGTTGTTGGAGGCGGGCGGACACGGGGGTGTCGCCCGCCTCGAACGTCTCGAGGATCGCCCGGAGTTGGACCGGGACCACGTTGGCGACCGTGCTGACGTAGCCCGCCCCGCCCACCGCGTACAGGGCGAGGATGTGCTCGTCGCAGCCCGCGTAGTACGCCAACTCCGTGCGGTTCAGGACCTTCTGGGTGCCGAGAAGGTCGTAGGAGCAGTCCTTGACCGCGACGATCCGGGGGTGCTCGGCGAGCCGGATCATCGTCTCCGGCTCGATGCGGGTGCCGGTGCGGCCCGGGATGTCGTAGAGCATGACGGGCAGTCCTGAGGCGTCCGCGATCTCGCGGAAGTGCGCCCCCAACGCGTCCTGCGGCGGCCTGCTGTAATAGGGGCTGACCACCAACACCCCGTCCGCGCCCGCCTTTTCGGCCGCCAGGGTCAGTTCGACGGTGTGCCGGGTGTCGAAGGTGCCCACCCCCGCCACGACCGACGCCCGTGCGCCCACCGCCTCCCGCACCGCCGTCACGAGCGCGGACTTCTCCGCGTCCGTCGTGGTCGGCGACTCACCCGTCGTGCCGGACAGGACGAGCCCGTCGCAGCCCTGCGTGACCAGGTGGTCGGCGAGCACCTGCGCGCCGTCGAGATCGAGGGCACCGGCCTCGTCGAAGGGCGTGATCATGGCGCAGAGGGCGCGGCCGAAGGGTGGGGCGGTTGGCGTCATGGGGATAGTCTCGGCAGGCGCACCGTGAAGCTCCACTTAATTCTTCTAAGGGATATCGATAAGAACTCCTAACGGGATCTCAGGACGTCGACCTCACAGCCCGGCGCGAACGGGTCGAAACCGTGCTCGGTGAGCCAGCGGACGATCAGCAGGCTGCGCAGCGACCACCACGCGTGGATCACGTCGAGGTCGACGTCGGCGCCATAGCCGGCCACGACGTCGTCCAGGTGTTCCTCGTGCCCGAGCGTGAAGGTGGCGAGGTCGTACAGGGCATCGCCCTGGCCCGCCTCGGACCAGTCGATGATGCCCGTGACCTCGTCGCCGTCGACGAAGACGTGCGCGATCTGCAGGTCGCCGTGGGTGAACGCCGGAGTCCACGGCCGGAGCGCGGCCTGGGCGACCTGCCGGTTGCGGGTGACCAGGTCGGCGGGCAGGACGCCGTTCCTCATGAGCCACTCGCACTCGTCGTCGAGGTCCGACACCAGCGCGTCGACGCTCCGGCCGGCCTGACCGGGCCGGGGCGGCAGCGGCGCGTCGTGCAGCTTCCGGATGGCCGCGCCCGCCGCTGCCCAGGCCTTCGGTGACCCGGTCGCCGGCCCGCCGAGGCGCCCGAGCGTCGTCCCCGGGACCGCGGCGATCGCGAGCACGGGCGGCCTGCGCCACAGAATCTCCGGGGTCGGAACCGGCGCGCGGGACATCGCCTCCACCTCGGCATCGAGGCGCGCCTGATCGGCGTCCACCTTCAGGAACACGTCGCCGACGCGCAGGGTCGCGCGCTCGGAATGGGCGACGACGACTTCGACCTCATCCATGGGCGACCAGTATCCCGGGGACGATCGCCGACGTCGCCGGGTTTGTCGCGGGCGATCACAGGGGGTGCCGCGCAGGGGCCCTATGTCCACATCGGGCCACATGGGGCACCATGGCCAGGACGGTGCACGACCCCTGGTCCTGGAGGCGTCATGAAGCTCGGCAAGGCACTCGCCACCGGAGTCGCGGAAGAGCGGCCGGAGATCCACGAGGAGGAGCTCGAGCTCCCCGAGGAGATCATGGAACTGAAGGCCCCCGAAGAGGTCCCGGCGGCCCGATGAGACTGCGGCTTCCGGAGGAACGCCCGACGGAGCCGCCGACCGGATACAAGATCGCCCACCCGGTGCTGTCCCAGGACGGCACCCGGGCCGGGTTCACCGGTGTGTCGCTCGGCGGCGCGCTGCCGTACGGAGTCCTGGCCGACGCGTCCTGCGTCTACGGCCTGCGGCACCGGGCACCGAACCGCCGCTGCGACTGCGGCTTCCACTGCGTGCACGACCGTACGGCGGCCGAGGCCCTGCTGTGCACGGCCGAGCACCGCACGGCCGTTCTCCTCGACGTCCTGGTCCTAGGCCGCTACCTCCGCTTCGAACTGGGATTCCGCTACGCCCGTCAGCGGGTCCGCACCGCCACCGTCGGCCCCTGCGCCTGCGGCACGGTCGCGGCGGCCCTCGCCGACGCCGGCTGGGGCAGACCCGGCTGGCGGGCGCTCGCCCCCTCCTGTGCAGGCTGCCTGCGGGGGCGTACGGCCGTCTCGCTCGCCGGGTTCGCCCGGCTGGCCGGGGACGGGCTGCGGGTGGTGGCCGGGGCCGGGCGTGCCGATGCGCCTCTTGATCTGCCCGAGGGCCTGGGTGTGCCCGAACTCGCCGCCGAGGCCGCCCTGTTGCAGGCCCGGCTCGACTGGTTCCAGAGCCAGCTGGCCCGGCTCGGGAAGCTCGGCCCCGACGGCGGCCCGCAGGGGTAGCGGGGGCCGGGCCGGGTACCCGGGTGTTCCGACCGAGAGGAGGCGGACACCGTGACCGGAACCACGGCCCCCAGGCCGGTGCACGACGAACATCACTCCGTGGGCGAACTCGTCGGACAGGCCACCGAACAGGTCTCCCGGCTGGTACGGCAGGAAGTCGCCCTCGCGAAGGAGGAGCTGGCCGAGAAGGGCCGGCGGGCCGGGAAGGGCGGCGGGCTGCTCGGTGCCGCCGGCGCCTTCGCCTACGCGGGACTGCTCGCACTGGCCGGAACGGCCACCGCCGCTCTCGCGCTGGTGCTGTCGGTGTGGGCCTCGGCACTGATCGTGACGGCTGTGCTGTTCGTGATCGCGGGGGTGCTCGCCGCCACCGGCCGTGCCCAGCTGCGCCGTGCCACACCCCCGACGCCCGAGGAGGCCCTCGGCAGCGTCAAGGCGGACGTCGAGGAGATCAGGGAAAGGGCGCACCGATGACGGACAGGACGAGCAGCGAGCCCTCGGCGACGGGGGCCAAGGGACCGGACGAGCTGCGCCGCCAGATCGAGCGGACCCGCAGCGAACTCGGCGACACGGTGGAGGAGTTGGCAGGAAAGATGGACGTGAAGGGCCGCGCGCGAGCCCGGGCGGCGGATCTCAGGGACAAGGCGGGCGCGATGACCGTGCAGCTGCGCAGCACCGCCGCGCAGGCCGGTCACACCGTGCACGACCGGGCCACCCAGGCCGGCCACAAGGTCCACGACACGGCGGCCAGGACCGGTCACCGGGTCCAGGACCGCACCCTGCGGGCGGGGCACGCCACCCAGGGCGGAGCGGCGGAGACCGGGCACGCCCTGGAGCGGAAGGCGGAGCGCAACGTGCCCATGCCTGCCCGGCCCCTGGTCATGGCGGCGGTACGGCATCCCCGGCCGGTGCTGATCGTCGGCGCGGCGGTGGCGGCGGTCGTCGTGATCTCGTGGCGGTACCCGAAGAAGTAGAAAGATGAAGTAGGAACCGGCAGGTCGTGGGCGGCACCCGGCAGTACGGGTGCCGCCCACGACCGTGCGCCCTACCCGCCCTGGCCCCCGCGCTTCGCCCTGAGCTTCGGGGGCCACTTCCGGGTGTCCCGCGGCTCCACGTACGGCTCCTCCGTCGGGGCCGTGTCCCCGGAGGTGATCGCCCGCTCCCGGGCCAGCTCCGCGTCGAACTCCAGACCCAGCAGGATCGCCAGATTGGTCAGCCAGAGCCACACCAGGAAGACGATGGCGCCGGCGAGGGTGCCGTACGTCTTGTTGTAGGAGCCGAAGTTGGCGGCGTACAACGCGAAACCGGCGGACGCGGCCAGCCAGATCAGGGTGGCGAGGACGCTGCCGGGAGAGATCCAACGGAAGCCGCCGGCGCGGACGTTGGGGGCGGCCCAGTACAGCAGGGCGATCATCAGGACGACCAGGAGCAGCAGCACCGGCCACTTGGCGATGCCCCAGATCGCGATCGCCGCGTCACCGAACCCCACCGCCCGGCCCGCCCGTTCGGCCAGCGGACCCGTGAACACCACGATCAGCGCGCTCGCCGCCAGCATCAGCATCAACGTCACGGTCAGCGCCAGCCGCAGCGGCGTCAGCTTCCACACCGGGCGCCCTTCCGGCAGGTCGTACACCGCGTTGGACGTGCGGATGAACGCGGCGACGTAACCGGACGCCGACCACAGTGCGGCGAGCAGTCCGAGGATCGCCAGGACGCTGCCCGTGCCGCCGCTGTCGCCCAGCTGCACCACCGCGTCCCGCAGGATGTCCCGGGCCGGGCCGGGGGCGAGGTCCCCGATGTTGTCGAGGAGCTTGTTCGTGGCACGCTGTCCCACCACGCCAAGGAGTGAGACCATCACCAACAGGGCGGGGAACAGCGACAGCACGCCGTAGTACGTCAACGCCGCCGCGCGGTCGGCGAGTTCGTCGTCCAGCAGTTCCTTGAACGTGCGCCGCGCCACGGCTGCCCACGATCGTTTGGGCAACTCGGAGGGGCTGTCCGGCTCACTCTTGTCGGCCTTCTCGTCCATGACCTGGCGGGTCTCCCGAACGGGCGGGTCGAATCGGCTGCTTGACCTGAATCCTGGTCGAGGTTGCAGGGTGGTCGCCATGACTCGTCGTACCGAGATCCATCCCGACCTCACCGACCCCCGCGTCGGCTCCTCCCTCTTCAGTCACTGGCGGGTGGGCACAGCCCTGCGGCAGCGGCAGACCGTCGAAGCCATCGCCGACACCTGGCGGCGACGGCCCTGGCCGACCGGAGATCTGCTCGGCTACCACGTCTACGCCGGTCACGACACCGCCACCCTGATGCACTACTCCCAGTGGACGAGCGAGCAGGCCTTCGAGGCCTTCGCCAGGACCCGGCGTCAGGAGCGGGTGGACGAGATCGACACGGCCGTGCCGGACATCGAGCGGTTGGGGCTCGGACGGTACCGGCACTATCGCAGCCGCGAGCGGGTCGCCGGGGACCCCCGGGTGCCCGGTCTGGTCGTGGCCGTACGGATCGACTTCGCACCGGAGGCGGCCGGCCGGCGCTCCGACTGGATCGACACCGTGTTGCTGGCCCTCGCCGACGATCCCGTCGGCCACGCGGGACTGATCTCGGCCAACTTCCATCTGAGCGGTGACGGCACTCACGTCCTCAACTACGCCGAGTGGGAGAGCGCCGAGGCGTACGACAAGACCTTCGCGGCACCGGGGGAGGGGATCGGCTCGCCTACCGAGCTGTGGGAGCGGGTGCGGACGTATCCCGGGTTCGAGGGCTCCACGATCAGCCGCTATGACCATGTCCTCGGCCTGGTCCCCTGACCCCCTCCTCCGACAACTCGAACCGTCTGGACAAAAAAAGTTTTCGGTGAGACGATGGATCCATGCTGGACGTCACCGTGATCGAGGACCCCGAGGCGGCGGCCGTCTCCCTGGACCCCATAAGGGCGAGACTGCTGGCCGAACTGGCGGCAGGCCCCGCGTCGGCCGCCATGCTGGCCGGCCAGGTCGGACTGCCCAGGCAGAAGGTGAACTACCACCTCAAGGCGCTGGAGCGGCACGGCCTGGTCGAGCTCGCGGGAGAGCGCCGCAAGGGCAACGTCACCGAGCGGCTGATGCGGGCGACCGCGGCCTCGTACGTGATCTCACCGCTCGCCCTCGCCGCCGTGCAGCCCGACCCGGACCGCTTCCGCGACCAGCTCTCCGCGCGCTGGCTGCTGGCGCTGGGTGCCCGGCTGGTCCGGGACGTGGGTCAGCTGGTCACCGGTGCCGCCAAGGAGCGGAAGCGGCTGGCGACCTACGCCCTTGACGGCGAGGTGCGTTTCGCCTCCGCCGCCGAACGGGCCGCGTTCATCCAGGAGTTGACGGCCGGCGTCACCGCCCTGATCCGCAAGTACGACGCCCCGGACACCGAGGGCGGCCGGGACCACCGGATCGTGGTGGCCGTCCATCCGACGCTCAAAGAGCCCCAGTCCCCCTCGCCGCAGACCGAGTTGGAGTAGATCATGTCCAAAGAGTTCGAGATCGCCCGCGAGTTCGAGGTCGACGCCAACCCGGAGCAGGTCTGGGCGGCGATCACCACCGGGACCGACGGCTATCTGTGGCCGATGGAGCCGCCCGAGCCCCGGGTCGGCGGCAAGGGGCCCTTCGGGTCCGAAGTCACCGCCTGGGACCCGCCGCACCGCTACACCAACCGGGTCGAGGACGTCGAGGGCATCTCCGAGCAGTCCCTCAACCAGCTCGACTACACCGTCGAGCCGCGCGACGAGGGCCGACGGGCCTGGGTGCGCTACGTGCACAGCGGGATCTTCGTCGACGACTGGGACAACCAGTACGACGGCGCCGCCAAGCACACCGACTTCTATCTGCACACCCTGCGCGAGTACCTGACCCACTTCGCGCCCCGCCGGGCCGCCTTCGCGACCTTCGACGGACCCGAGGCCTCCAAGGCGCCGGACGCCCTCACCGTCGTAGGGCGGGCGCTCGGTGTCGGGGAGGACGTGGCCGCGGGCACCCGGCTCACCGTCCACGGGCCCGACACCTTCGACGCCGTGGTCGACTTCCGCAACCCGTACTTCATCGGGCTGCGCACCGACCGGGGGCTCACCCGGATCTTCGGGCGCAACCACTGGGGCCACCCGGTCGGCATCTCCCTGCACGACTTCGCCCCCGACTCCGACATCGAGGCGTGCGAGGGCGAGTGGCAGGGCTGGCTGAACGGGGTGTTCAACCAGCCCTGATCTGGCCGGAGTTACGGCTGGAAACGCAGCACCTGCGGGTCGTGGTCGCTGATCTGGTCGTTGAACTCCGAGTTGATGTGCACGCTGTCGTACTCGAAGTCGCAGCCGCGCCGGATCGACGGGCTGACCAGGATCTGGTCCAGGACCTGGCTGTTGCCCTGGTAGTCGTAGGTGTAACGCTCGCTCTTCGGCAGCGACTTGATCGCCGACCAGAGCTCGCCGTCACCCTCCAGGATCTTCGCGGTGTCGGAGAACTCGAAGTCGTTGATGTCGCCGAGGGCGATGACGTCCGCGTTCTTCTGCACGTCGAGGATGCTCTTGACGAAGGCGTGGACCAGGGTCGCCTGCGCGTGGCGCTGGACCTCCGAGCTGCGCGGCACCGGCTGGGTCGCCGAGGTCAGACCGTAGTCGCCGCCCTTGGAGTTGAGGTGGTTGGCGATCAGGAAGACCGTACGGCCACGGAAGACGAACTCGCCGGCCAGCGGCTTGCGGCTGGACTTCCAGGCGGCGTTCGCGGGGTCGATCCGGCCGGGGGACGCCGTCAGCTGCGCCTTGCCGTGCACCTTGGTGACGCCGACGGCGGTCGTCGAGTCGCCGCCCGCGCGGTCGACGAAGGAGACCCGCTCCGGGTTGAACAGGAACACCTGGCGGATGTTGCCGCCCGGCTCGCCGCCGTCCTGGTCGTTGACCGGGTCGATCGAGCGCCAGTCGTACTTGGGGCCGCCCGCCGCCACGATCGCGTCGATCAGCTTGTTCACCGTCACGTCGGCGGCGGTCGTACCGTCGTCCTTCGCGCCGTTGTTGTCCTGGATCTCCTCCAGCGACACGATGTCGGGCGACTGCAGGTTGTTCACGATCGCGGAGGCGTGCTCCTCGAAGGTGGCGTCGGTCGGGTCGAGGTTCTCGACGTTGTACGTCGCGATCGCGAGCTCGCCCTTCTTCTGCTTCTGCGTGGTCTCGCGCTGCAGACCGGCGCTCTTCAGCGTGCCGATCTGGCTCGCGACCAGGGTGTAACCGCCGAACTGGTTGTAGTCCAGCGGGCCGGCCGTGGTGCCGGTGAGGACGTCGCCGACGTTCGCGACGGGGAAGTCGGCGGTGGAGCCCAGCGACTGGATCTGGAGCCGACCGGTGTTCTGCGAGGAGTAGGAGCCGTAGAGCGTGCCGCCCCGCGTGGTGGCGTTCTCGCGCGGCTTCACCGTCACCCACAGCTCGGTGTACGGGTCGCTCGCGCCGACCACGCGGGCGTCGGCGACCTGGACGTTCATGCCCTCGAGGGACTCGTAGTAGTCCAGGGCGTACTTCTTCGGCTGGAGCGTCAGACCGTTGACCGAGTTGCTCGCGGCCGCGTCGCCCTCGGGGGCGTAGGCGGCCGGGACCGACCTCGCGTCGACCACGGTGGCGGCCGGGACCGCGTTGCCGCTGGAGACGACGGTGATCGTCGGCTTGGTGATCTCGGTCAGCGACTGGTTCCCGGACGACGTGCCGCCCGGGACGTACTCCGAGACCGTGCCGCTGACCGTGACGGCGTCACCGACGGCGACCTTCGGCGTGGAGCTGGTGAAGACGAACACGCCCTCACTGGTGGCCGGGTTGTCATCGGGGTTCGGATCCTGGATCCAGAAACCTCTGGAGGAGCCGTAGGTGCGCACACCGGTGACGATTCCAGCCACATCCGTGACCTTCTGACCGGCGTAGGGGGATATCCGGGTCGCGCCCTGGATGTCATGGATGCTCACGGCGGCCGCGTGCGCGGGCGACACGAGGACGACGGTGGAGGCCGCGGACAGGGCGGCGACGGTGAGCGCAGCGAGACGCGCGGACTTCTTGCTCGGCAACGGGATCCCTCCGGGGACGAACGTAGGCGCCGGGACGAGAGTGAACGTGGAACGGTGGGAGCCGCGACCTGTGGGGCGGTTGCGACGCGCGTAGAAAATACAGTGAACACATGTCCGCCAGATTTCTACGCGCGTCAATCTCCTGCCTGGTCAGGCCAGTTGTCAAGGTTTCAGCCATGTACGGACCCTGTCCAGGAGATGAACCGGGCGGCATGGGTGGATATCCGTCTACGCTGAGCGGCTGAGTGGCACGACGCGTCCTAGGAGAACCAGCCGATGTCAGACAGCTCCCCCCTGCCGCCGGTGCGACTGCACCCCGAAGCGGAGCTGGCGCGGGCCGCCCTGTCCACGCCGCTGCTCGCCCGGGCCGCCCGGCTCGCCCGCTGGGCCGGCGAGGAGACCCGGGTCGACGCCGGGGGCGGACTCGTCGAGGAGCAGCTGCCCACGGCGGCCGCGGAGCTCGCACTGACCGGTGAGGACGCGGCGGCGTACGCGAGCGAGGCCTGGCGGGCCGCCGTCGACACCGGGCTCGTCGAGATCGTCGACGAGGAGGAGGGCACGGTCACGACGGGCGCGGACCTGGCCCTGCTGACCGGGTCGCCGCAGGATGTGCTCGGGGTGTGGCTGACCGCCCTTGAGACGGTGCTCGCCGACGCGAGCGTGCCGGACCTGGACGATCTGGTGGACACCCTGGACGAGGGCGGCGAGGTCGACTTCGCCTCCCTGGACTGGGACCCGCAGGCCGAGCAGGAGTTCCTGGACGGGGTGCTCGGGAACCTCTACCTGCTCACGGTCAGCGAGGACGGAGCGGGGGACGGGCCGGTGCCGCTGCCCGCCCTCGCCGCTTCGATGATCGTGCCGAGCGACATGAACGAGCCGACCAACGACGTCCTGGAGCAGGTCTCCGACGCGATGATGCGCCTTGACGACCAGTTCCGGGTCCTGGAGCCGATCGGGATCGTCGAGTACCAGCCCGTCGACGAGGCGCTGATGGCGGACACCGACGAGGAGCCCGCCGCCGTCGACGACACCGACGTCTCCCGGTACGGCATGGTGCGGCTGACCCCGCTCGGGCTGTACGGGCTGCGCTCGCGGCTGCTGGAGGCCGGGATCGCGGCGCCGGCCGTCGGAGACCTCGCCGACAAGGGGGCGGACGCGCTGCTGGACGGCACCGCCGGGTTCCCTCCCTCCGCCGCCCAGGCCGAGACCGAGCAGTGGCTGGACCGACGTGAACCGCTCGCGGCGGCACGGGAGTTGCTGGGGGCGGCTCGCGGGAGCGACGCGGGGGCGCCGCTGCGGAGGCTTCGCTGCCAGCAGGCCCTGTCGCTCGTCGGCGCGGTCGCCGAGCCGGCGCTGCGGGAGGTCCTCGACGACGCTGAGCTGGGCGGACTGGCCCGGGTCTGGCTGACCGAGCGGGGGTTCGGGGATGTGCCCGCGCCCTCCGAGGACATGGTCTTCTGGCTGACCGTCGACACGGTGGCCGCGCAGCTGGCCGCGGAGGGGAACTCCGAGGAGCTTCAGGGGCTGGTGGAAGGGCTGGCCCAGCAGCACGGGGGGTTCTTCGCGGCGGCTTGGCGGGTTGATCATCCGGCCACCGCGGATGTGCTGGAGGCGATGGGGCGGTTGCATCCGGACAAGCGGGTGGCGAAGGAGGCGCGGAAGGCTGCGTTCAAGGCGCGGTCGCAGCAGGGGGGTTGAGGTTGTGTCCCGGGTGCGGGGTGTGTGGGGGGTGCTCGCGCAGTTCCCCGCGCCCCTGAAGGGGCGCTTTTCTTGCCCTTTGTTGATTCATGGAACCGGGTCCACTGAATCTCCCCGCTGTTCAACTGGTGTTCAGACATGGACGGGACCGTTGCGCCGAACCGAGGTCCCACCGTCTCAGGAGACACCATGTCGCTCACCCGCAGGGATTTTGCCGCGAAATCCGCGCTCACCGGGGCCGGTGTCGCGCTGGCAGGCAGTGTCGGCGCCCTCGCCACCGCACCCAACGCACTCGCGGCCACCGATGTCGAGAGCACCGGCGCCCACGGCGGGGTCGGCTACGGACCGCTGATCGCCGACCCCGAGGGCCTGCTCGCGCTGCCCGCCGGTTTCAAGTACGAGGTCATCACGTACAGCGGCAAGACCAAGCTGGAGTCCGGCGAGTTCACCCCGTCCAACCACGACGGGACGTCCACCTTCGACGGCCCGCGCGGCACGACCCTCCTCGTCAACAACCACGAGCTGGCAGGGCCCCGCGCCAACTGGCCGCACCCGGTGCCGCTCACCGAGGGCCTGGTCTACGACCCCGCTGCGGCCGGTGGCTGCACGGTCGTCGAGGTGCGCCCCGGCGGCAAGGTCGCCGAGTGGGTCGGCATCGCCGGCACCGCCACCAACTGCGCGGGCGGCAACACCCCTTGGGGTACCTGGCTCACCTGCGAGGAGACCGAGGACAAGGCCGGCACCAACGGCTTCACCAAGGACCACGGCTACGTCTTCGAGGTCGACCCCTCCGACCGTCGCGCCAACCAGAACCCCCAGCCCATCAAGGCGCTGGGCCGTTACGCCCACGAGGCTGTCGTCGTCGACCCCAGGCGCGGCCACCTCTACCTCACCGAGGACGCCTCCAACCCGAACGGCCTGCTGTACCGCTGGACCCCGCCCGAGGGCTTCTGCCACGGCCACGGCAAGCTGCGCACCCTCGGCGAGAACGCGGGTGTCCTCCAGGCCTTCAAGTGCTTCGACTCCGGCGGCCAGTTCGTCGACGACCTCTCCCGCGCCACCAAGATCGGCACCGTGTACGGCGTCGACTGGGTGGACGTCCCCGACCGTGACGCGAAGACCACTTCCGTCCGCAAGCAGTTCACCGCCGGCCAGGTCACCCGGGCCCGCAAGCTCGAAGGCATGTGGTGGGGCGACGGCGGCACCTACATCGTCTCCTCGTACGCCCGCTCCGAGAGCCCCGTCCAGCACGACGGAGCGGTCTGGTTCTACGACCCCAAGCGCCGCACGCTGACCCTGAAGGTCCTCCTCGGCGTCAACCCCGACCCCTCGGTCGACGGCGCCTTCGACGGCCCGGACAACATCACCGTCTCCCCTTACGGCGGCCTCGTCATCGCCGAGGACGGCGAGGGCATCCAGCACCTGTTCGGCGCCACGGAGACCGGCCGCACGTACCCCATCGCCCGCAACGAGCTGAACATCGGCACCGAAGAGGACCCCGAGTACAGCGAGTTCACCGGCGTCACCTTCTCGCCCGACGGAAAGACGCTGTACGCCAACATCCAGACGCCGGGGATCATGCTGGCGATCACGGGGCCGTGGAAGCGGCAGCGGCGTTAGAACGTGGTGTCACTCGTGCGAGTGGAGCTCGTTCGATTCGATGAGTGACTGACGGTGCTGGACATACGGTCCCGGTATGTCCAGCACATGGAAGGGGCGCGGTGTCCCGGTCCGGAAATGCCTAGCCGAAGGAACCCCGATCTGGCTTCCGGACGGCGCGGTTGCTCCCGTGGAGGATGTAGTGGGCGCGAGGCTTCCCGTCCTCGCCTACGACAAGGCGTGGGATCTCCGCGAAGCCAGACCTGGACGGCCCTACCCGCCGAGAGATAGCCAGGTCGGCGATCTGGTAATCACCCGCCCGGTGCGCTGGATCGATGGTGGTGTGCAGCCAGTGTTGGCCCTGAAGTTTGCTTCGGGCCGTGTGATCGAAGCCACAGCCGACCATCAGTGGGCTGTTCGAGGCCGCGAGGGTTCACGGCGTCCGACGTGGCGGTCGACTGCCTTAATGACGCCGGGCTGCGCGGTTCCTGCGCCACTCACTGCCGATTTCTTCGGAACAGTAGGTGGCGAATGGGATGGATGGTTCGTTGGAGCGATGCTCGGCGATGGGAACATGACTGGCCGTACCCCAGTATGGGTTGGTCACGATGATGGGACGCTTCGACAGATCCGCGACTATGCGGCCAAATACGGTTGCCAGGCCAACGTGGAGGACAACGCCACTTGGCTGCGGGTACGCCTGGTGGATCCGAAGTGGCATTGCAACGGGCTTCGTGACTTGCTGATCGAGCATCGTGTGTGGGGGCTCAAAGGTGAGGGCAAGCGGCTGGCCTACCTCCCCTACACTCGCGAATTCGTCTGTGGGCTTGTCGCAGGGCTGATCGACAGCGACGGCTCGGTGGAAGCGCGGCAGGTGGAGTTTGCCAACATCTCTGAAGGCCTTGTGCGCCAGCTGGGGGATGTCTTGCTGAGGCTTGGTGTTCAGAGCAGTGTCGGCAGCAAGCGGAACAATCAGAGTGACAAGCCGTTGTGGCGGCTTCGGGTAGCCGATGGCCGTTCTGTGGCGCAGCTGAATGAATTGGTACAGCTCCGGGCAGATCACAAGGCGGTGGCGCTGGCCTCTTTGGCCGCGCGCAATTTCCCGCCGCTCGGCAGTTGGTCCTCGCGGATACTCAGAATCCATTACGTGGGACCGCGTTACTGCCATTACTCCGGCTGGAGTCAAGAGGGCGTACTGCGTCGACGTACTGCCGTCCCGCCTGTGGGTCGCGAACGGCGTGGTGACCGGGAGCTCTGTCGCTCCCTCCAAGGGGTTGTAGCTACATGATTGCGGCTGTGACCTGTTCCTTCGCGCAAGGTCACACCCTTGTCCGCACGGGGGCTGACATCTAACATTTCAGTTCATGGAGGCCATACGACCGCTCGGCCGCACCCTGCTCAGGGACCGCGCCTACGCATCCATCCGTGACGCCATCGTGGCCGGGGAGATCGAACCCGGACAGGTGGTGCGGGACGCCGATCTCGCCGAGCGGCTCGGGCTGTCGCGGGCGCCCGTGCGGGAGGCCTTCGCGCGGCTGGTCGACGAGGGGCTGCTGGAGAGCAAGCCGCAGAGCTACACGCGGGTGACACAGCTCGTCGCCGCCGACGTCCGGGACGCCGCCGCCGTGGTCGGTGCCATGCACGAACTGGTCACGCGGGTCGCCGTACCACGCCTGTTCGCCGCCGACATCGAGACGATGCGCGCGGCCAACGAACGGTTCGCGGCCGCCGTCACCGCGGGCGACGTGGACGAGGCGCTGCGCGCCGACGACGAACTCCACGACGTCCTGGTCCGCGTCAGCGGCAACCACGCGGCCGCCGCCACGGCCGCCCGCTACACCCCCCTGATCCGCCGACTGGAGCGCAGGCGCTTCGGCGAGGGCGGCAACTGCCGCTCGGCAGGCCTGCACGACCGGCTGATCGAGGCCTGCGCTGCCGGTGACGTGGACGGGGCGGTCCGGGTCACGGCGGAGATCTGGCGGGGACTGGCCGAGCTGGCCGACAGCGACTGAGCCCACAGCGACCCACCCGGGAGGTCCCCATGCCCCTTGCGTCCTACGACCGTTACCCCCTCCTCTTCGGACCGTCCCCCGTCCACCGCCTGGAGCGCCTCACCGCGCACCTCGGCGGCGCCGCCCTGTGGGCCAAGCGCGAGGACTGCAACTCCGGAATCGCGTACGGCGGCAACAAGACCCGCAAGCTGGAGTACCTGGTCGCCGACGCGCTCGCCAAGGGCTGCGACACCCTCGTCTCCATCGGTGGCGTCCAGTCCAACCACACCCGTCAGGTGGCCGCCTGCGCCGCCCGGGCTGGGCTCAAGTGCGTGCTGGTCCAGGAGAGTTGGGTGGACTGGCCCGACGCCGTCTACGACAAGGTCGGCAACATCCTGATCAGCCGGCTCGCGGGGGCGGACGTACGGCTGGTGAAGGCCGGGTTCGGAATCGGGTTCAAGGAGAGCTGGGAGCAGGCGCTCAGGGATGTCGAGGAGGGAGGCGGCAAGCCGTACGCCATCCCCGCCGGCGCCTCCGACCATCCGCTCGGCGGGCTGGGCTTCGCCGCCTGGGCCTATGAAGTCGCCAACCAGGAGCGCGAGTTGGGCGTCTTCTTCGACACGGTCGTGGTCTGCTCGGTGACCGGGTCCACCCAGGCCGGCATGGTCGCCGGGTTCCGGGCGCTGGAGGAGGCCGGTGGCCGCCCCCGGCGCGTGCTCGGCATCGACGCCTCCGCCAAGCCCGTCACCACCCGGGAACAGATCGCGCGGATCGCCCACAGCACCGGGCAACTCATCGGCGTACAGAAGGAGTTGACGGAGGCGGACGTAGAGCTCGACGAGCGGTACCACGCGGGCGTCTACGGCATCCCCGACGAGACCACCCTGGAGGCGATGCGCCTGGCCGCCCGCACCGAGGGCATGGTCACCGACCCGGTCTACGAGGGCAAGTCCATGGCCGGGATGATCGACCTCGTTCAGCGCGGGGAGATCGGCGCCGACTCCACGGTGCTCTACGCCCACCTCGGCGGACAGCCGGCGCTCAACGGGTACAGCGCGCTGTTCTAGACGGAGGGAGTCGACGAGCACCTGACCCTAGGCGGCGCCCTTCGGTCGATTGCCTCTGATCACCGCGCCGCACACCAGCAGTGCGGCGAGGGCGATGAGGGCGCTCGCGCCGAAGGCGTGGGACGAGCCCTCGACGAGGGTCCTGGACGGTGAGCCGGTGGAGTGCCGGGTCGCCGTGCCGTAGACCGTGACCAGAATGGACAGGCCGAGTGTGCCGCCCAGCCACTGGAAGGTCTGCAGGAGTCCGGAGGCGGCACCGGCCTCGCGTGCCCCGACGCGGGCGAGGATCGTCGCGTTGAGGGGCATGAGACTCAGGGCGACGCCCACGCCCAGCAGGAGCAGTGGGCCGAGCAGCCCCGAGAGGTAGCCGTCGGAGGGGTCCAGCCGCCACAGCCATGTGCCGGCTCCGCTGACCAGGGCCATACCGGTGAGCAACACCGGCTTGGCGCCCAGGCGTTGGAGCAGCCGCGGTACCAGTCGCACGGTGCTGAACATGGCCAGGGTCATCGGCAGGAACGCCAGACCCGCCCGCAACGGGCTGTAGTCCAGCGCCTGTTGGCTGATCAGCGTGAGGAAGTAGAACGCGCCGAACATGCCCGCGGGCAGCAACATGACCCCCAGGTACGCCCCGGCCCGGTCGCGGTCGGCGAACAGCCGTAGAGGAAGGATCGGTTGCTCGGCCTTCGCCTCGACCAGCAGGAAGCCTGCGAGCAGCGCGGCCGCCGTGGTGAAGCCGAGCAGGGCCTGGGGGTCGCTCCAGCCCGACTCCGACACCCGGATGAACGCGTACACCAGCGAGGTGGTCCCCGCCGTACCGGTGAGCGCGCCCGCCAGGTCGAACCGGCCCGCGTGGCGCGGGGTTTCGGCGGCGAAGCGGGGCAGGGCGGACGCCACCGCGATGCCGACCGGCACGTTGATGAGCAGGGCCCAGCGCCAGGACGCCCAGTCGGTGAGCATGCCGCCGAGGACCAGGCCGACGGAGGCGCCGATGCCGGCCATGGCGGAGTACACGCTCAACGCGTGGTGGCGGCGCGGGCCTTCGGGGAAGCCGGTGGTGATCAGGGCGAGGGTGCTCGGCGCGATGAGGGCGGCGCCGACGCCCTGGAGTGAGCGGGCGGCCAGCAACCACGCGCTGTCGGTGGCGAGTCCGCCGAGCAGGGAGGAACCGGCGAACAGGAGCACGCCGGTCATGAGCGTACGGCGGCGGCCGACGATGTCCCCGACGCGGCCACCGAGCAGGAGCAGCCCGCCGAAGGCGAGGGTGTAGGAGTTGAGGACCCAGGACAGGGCGGTCGGGCTGAAACCGAGGTCCTGTTGGATGTCGGGGAGCGCTACGTTGACGACGGTGGAGTCGATGCCGACCATCAGGTAGGCGGTCACGATGACGAGGAGGGTGGTGCCGAGCCGGGTGGAGGCATCCGGTGGGGCGGAGGGTGTGGCAGTGGTCCTGGACGGGGTGGACATGGAGTTCTCCCGTTTTTGCGTCCCCTGTTCGCGCCGCCCGTCAGAAGTGCGCGGGCAGCGTGGACTGACCCGCGACGACTGCCGCCGACGTAAGCGGGGACTGTCTCCGTTTAGGTTCGATAAGATACGGAGAGAGTCTCCGGTCCGCAAGGAGTATCTGGATGACGCAGGTCAGGCCCATGCGCGCGGACGCTCGCCGCAACTACGAGCGGTTGCTGAGGGTGGCGGCGGAGGCCTTCGCCGAGCATGGGGAAGGTGCGTCGCTCGACGACATCGCGAAGCGGGCCGGGGTCGGGTCCGGGACGCTGTACCGCCATTTCCCCACGCGGCAGGCACTGCTGGAGGCGGCCTACGTGGACCGCGTCGAGGGGTTCGCGCGCCGCGCCGACGAGCTGGCGAAGGAGTTGCCGCCGGGGGAGGCGCTGGCGGAGTGGCTGTACACGCTGTGCGTCGGGACGATTCAGGTGCGGGGCATGAAGGCGCTGCTGGGATCCGCCGTCACGGACGGCGACAACACCGTGCTCACGGCGTGCGGGACGCATGTGCGGGGGGCGGCGGAGCGGTTGGTGTCGGCGGCGCAGGAGGAGGGGGCGCTACGGGGGGATGTGGAGCCGGTGGAGCTGCTTCGGCTGGCCCATGGGGTGGCGGGGGCGGCGGAGTTGGCCGACGGGGGCGGCGCGTCGATCCGGCGGTATCTCACTCTGCTTACGGAGGGGCTGCGGGCGTAGGCGTTCGGGCGCGGGTGGGAGGGGCCGGGCGGGGGTGGGTTTCGCTCGCCGGCGCTTGCCGGATGCCGCTGCGCCCACCCGTGCCGCCCCAGCAGTACGACTGCCCGCAACCAGGTGCGCCCTCACTCGCCCCCAGCCGGACAACTACCCCCCCCGCGTACCCCTACAGTGCCTGCGCCGCCGGCTTCACCATCCCCCTCACCGTGCGGGACTTCACGAAGTCGCCGATCGCTGTCATCTCCCACTCGCCGGAGAACTGCTTGATCAGCTTGGCCATCATCACGCCGGTCTGCGCCTCCGCGTTGGTGAGGTCGAAGCGGACCAGTTCCTCACCGCTGGCCGCGTCGATGAGGCGGCAGTACGCCTTGGCGACCTCCGTGAACTTCTGGCCGGAGAAGGAGTTGACCGTGAAGACCAGCCCGGTGACCTCCTGCGGGAGCCGGCCGAGGTCCACGACGATCACCTCGTCGTCGCCGCCCCCCTCACCCGTGAGGTTGTCCCCGGAGTGCTTGATCGCGCCGCCGACGATGGACAGCTTGCCGAAGTAGCAGCTGTCGATGTGGTTGCGCTGCGGACCGTAGGCGATGACGGACGCGTCGAGGTCGATGTCCTTGCCGCGGAACGCCGGTTCCCAGCCGAGGCCCATCTTGACCTGGGAGAGGAGGGGGCGGCCGCCCTTGACGAGGGACACGGTCTGGTTCTTCTGGAGGCTGACCCGGCCCTTGTCGAGGTTGATCTTCCCGGCGCCGGGAGCGGGCGGGGCCGCAGGGGCCGCGGGCGCAGCGACTCGCGGGTCCATGGCCGGGGCGGGCGGCGCCACCGGGGTCTGCACGGTCGGCGGGGGCGGCGGAGCCACCGGCTGCGGCGGGGCGACCGGAGTGGGGGCGGCGGCCGGGGCCGGTTCCTCCACCGACACGCCGAAGTCCGTCGCGATGCCGGCGAGCCCGTTGGCGTACCCCTGCCCCACCGCCCGGGCCTTCCAGGCGCCGTTGCGCAGATAGATCTCCACGATCACCAGGGCCGTCTCGGTGCCGAGCTGCGGCGGCGTGAACGTGGCCAGCACGCTGCTGTCGTCGGCGCTGCGGATCGTGGCCGTCGGCTCGATGCCCTGGAAGGTCTGGCCCGCCGCGTCCGGGCTGGCGGTGACGACGATCTTCTCGATGCCGGGCGGCACCGCCGCCGTGTCGACGGTGATCGCGTCGGGGGCCGTACCGCCGCCCGAGCGGTACGTCACCCCCGGCCCGGACGGCTGGTTGTAGAAGATGAAGTCGTCGTCGGAGCGCACCTTGCCGTCGGCGGTGAGCAGCAGGCCCGATACGTCGAGCCGCACGGGAGCGGCGACGTCCACCGTCACGCGGGTGACGGGGAGGGGGATGTTCGAGCCGGGGGTCATAGCTGTCATGCCCGGTCAACGAGCGAGGTCTCTTTGCCGTTCCCTTACCCGCGACCGTTCGGGTCAGCGGCCGTGGAGGGCGTGGCTTCCCGGGTTCACGGGATCCATCGGGGCATGGGGCTGCCCGGCGGTACGCGGCGGAAGGCCGTGCCCGGGTCGGGGACGATGCGCAGGGGATAGCCCTGGTAGCAGATGTAGGGATGGTCGATCAGAAGCGGCCCGAGGACGGTCTTGGTGGCGGCGAGTTCGCGGTCGCCGAACGTGCCGACCGGGCCGGGGGCGCGGAGCACGGCCGCGTTCCCGCTCACCTGTTGCACGCTGAGGCCTTCCCGGCCGGCCCGGTCCGCGAGCGCGGTGAGGCCGCCGAGCCGGGTGAGGTGTCCCGTGGTCAGCAGGTTGGCCCAGAAGTAGCCGCGGACATGGTCGTGGGCCACGGGGGCCGTGGTGCGGTGGTCGGTGCCGTACCAGCGGTCCCAGGGGGAGCGCTGGGGATCGCTCTGGTCGTAGGTCACGGCCGCGGTCAGCAGGGACAGCGGCTCCGTCCAGGAGACGACCAGGTCGAGCAGGGTCTCGGCGACCGAGTCGGTGGCCTCGGGCGGCCACAGGTCGGGGCTGGGGACCAGGGAGAGGTCGAGGGCGGCGTCCGGGCGGTCCGGGAGCGCCGCCATCGACAGGTACCAGAACTCCTCGTCGTCGGGGCCGTCGACGGAGACGGACAGGGCTTCGACCTGTCCGGTCTCCAGGGCCGCCGCCAGGGCGCCCGGTGTCGCGGTGTCCCACCAGCGGTCGACGGGTGCCCGGCCCACGAGCGCGTGCCCGGCCTGACGCGGCCGCATGGGAAGCGTGGTGGTACGGCCGAGCACCGCGAGCATGTCGTCGACGAGCCGTGGCAGCTCGCGGGCGAGTGCCTGCTGGGTCAGGCCGGAGTCGAGATAGACACCGAGCCGGGGTCGGGGGGCGGGAGGACAGCCGGGTTGGTTGACGAAGAAGTGCACGGCGTCGAACTCGCGCTGCTTCATCTCCGGCCGCTGGTCGTACCAGGGATCCGCGGTACGGAGTTCGTCGTTCACGGCTGCTGCCTCCCGCCCGGTGGACGTGTCGTGCGTGATGGCGCGGGTCGCGCCGAACCCTAGCCGAAGGCCCAGGCGCCCAGGGCCACGAGTCCGCCGACCACCCCCGCCGCGATCTCGGCCGGGGCCAGGACGATCACCGCGACCACGACCAGGGCGACCACCGCCACCGCGGCGACGGCGGTGAGCACCTGTTTCGCCGTGTCGTTGAGGATCGGCTGGTCGGCCGGCTGGTCCTTGGGCTCCTCGTTCTGCTTCTGGGCGCGCTGGTCGGGTTTGGGTGCGGTCGGCGGGGTGGTGGGCTTCTTGGGCGGGTTCTTCTTGAGGTAGTAGATGATGCCGTCGCTGTTGGCGGCCGGGCGCTTGCCATTGGGCGCCAGCGAGGCCCAGCTGTTGCCGGAGAAGATCGTCAGCGTGCTGCCGTCCGCGTAGGTCCTGGTGGCCGGGACGATGGGCGGTCCGGCCTGGACGTTGCTGAATCCGGCGTTGGCGAGGGAGCTGATGTAGCGCTGCACCTGGGCGGCGTTCGCCACTCCCCGGGTGGGCAGGTTGGGCTTGATGCTGGAGAGCTGGTCGGAGGCGGGTTTGACCTCGTAGAGATAGGTCAGCGCGCCGTTGATGACGATGATGTCGGGGCAGCTGGTCGCCGGGTCGCCGGGCTGCGGCTGGAAGGTCGGCACACAGATCCGGCCACCGGAGCCCGTGCCCACATGACCGGGCAGGGTCAGCTGTCCGGGCACCACGTCCCCGTACACGTTCTGCGGCCCGTACAGCGGGTTGAGCCGGTCGGAGACGGCCAGCCGGACGGCGTCGTCGTGGTCGGGGTTGCCGCCCTGGGCACCGGACGGGTCCCGGAAGGACGTCGGCCGGTTGTCGACGTAGGCGTAGGAGCTGACGGCCGGGTTGCTGACCGCCGGGGACACCGGGTCGACGCCGCCGAAGCGGCCGGTGGACGGTGAGTAGACGCGGGCCGGGGTGGCGTAGTCGCCGCCGAGACTGGCGTCCTGGTAACCGCCGGCGAACCTGACCGGGTTGTCGACCTTGCTGCCGGAGACCGCCGAGGCCGCGGTGCCGTTCTTGCGCGGCACACCGTACGGGTCGAAGTCGTACGCGGCCAGGACCTCGCCCTCGGGAGAGAGCACGTCGGCCACGCCGGCCAGCCAGTCCGGTGCGAACGGGTTGACGGACGTCCCGGTGAGCAGGGCCAGCGGGGTCTCGCCCGGACCGCTGAGGTAGCCGCGGGCGGTGCCGGTGTCCGGGGCACTGGACTGGGCGGTGCGTTCGAGGGCGAGTTGCGGGTTGCCGCCCGCGATGTCCCAGGTGAAGGTGCGGCTGGTGACGTCGGCGCCGGTGTCGGTGACGGCGGTCTGGCGCAGGCCCCCGCCGTCGTAGCCGTAGCTGGTGGTGATGCCGTCGATGGTGGCCGAGGCGAGGCTGTGGTCGAGGTTGTAGGCGAAGGAACTGTCCCCGGCCCTGGTCAGGTTGCCCTGGTCGTCGTACCCGTACTTGGTGACCGTGTCGGTCGCGGAGTCCTCGGCACGGGTGAGCTGGTCCGCCTTGTCGTAGTCGTAGCGGACCGTGCCGCTGCCCGCCGAGCCGGTGAGCTTCTGGGTGAGGCGGTTGCCGACCTTGTCGTAGGTGTAGGCGACCGTGCCGGACGGGGAGCCGGAGCAGGTGCTCGCCGCGTAGCAGGCGCCGGTGACCCGGTTGGCCACGTCGTAGGTGTAGGCGACGGTCTGCTCGGCGGCGCCCCGGGTGGTGCTGATCGAGGTGGGGTTGCCGACGGCGTCGTGGTCGATGCGGAAGCGGGCGACGGTCCCGGCCGCGTTGTGGCTGTTCAGGTCGGAGAGCCGGCCCGCGCGGTCGTAGCCGCGGTCGGTGACCAGACCGCCGGACTCGGGCCCGGTGGTGCGGGTCAGCCGGCCCGCCGGGTCGTAGCCGAAGCTGTAGGCGGCGCGGCCCGTTCCGGCGGTGCCGCCGTGGGTGACCAGCCCCGTCATCCGGTCGGAGGCGTCGTAGTCGGCGTCCACCACCGTGCCGTCCGGCCAGGTGCGCGAGGTGATGTTGCCGTTGGCGTCGTAGTCGTAGGAGAAGGTGTCCTCGCCCCGCTTGACGGCGGTCAGCCGGTCGGCGTTGTCGTAGGAGCGGGTGCTCAGGCCGCCGGGGTCGGCGAGGCTGGTGAGCCGGTTCTTGGCGTCGTAGTTGTAGGCGTAGATGGTCTGACCGCCCGCCAGGTCCTGGCCGGTCTGCCGGCCGAGGATGTCGTAACTGGTGGCGATCGTGCGGGAGGTGGCGTCGCCGGAGCCCGGGGTGAGGGTCCGGGTGAGGTTGCTCTCGGCGTCGTAGGTGTAGGCGGTGCGACGGCCCAGCGGGTCGGTCGCGGAGTCGAGGCGGCCCGCGGCGTCGTAGGTGTACCGGCTGGTGTGCTCGTTGGGGTCGGTGCGCGAGGTGATCTGGCCCGTCGCGTCGCGCTCGTACGAGGTGACGGCGCCGTCCTGCGGGCCGCTGATGGAGCGCTGGCGGTCGGCGTCGTCGTACTTGTAGCGGATGGAGTGGCCGGCGGCGTCCGTGGTACCGACGACACGGTTGACTGCGTCGTACTGGAACACGGTCGCCGCGCCGAGCGGGTCGGTGACCTTGGTCAGGTTGCCCTCGGCGTCGTAGCCGTAGGAGGTCGTGTAGCTCGCCGGGCTCGCCCCGTCGGCGTTGCCCCGGGGCTCCACGGTGCTCGCCAGGCGGCCGTCGTCGTCGTACGTCCAGGTGGTGACCCCACCGGTGGCGGCGGTCCGCTTGACCGGGTTGCCGGCCGCGTCGTAGTCGGTGGTGACCTGGCCGCCGGCCGGGACGGTCACGGCGGAGGGGCGGTTGTTGATGTCGTAGCTGATGGAGGTGGACTGGCCGAGCGGGTCGACCGTGGACACCACGTTGCTGTTGTTGTCGTAGCTGGTGGTCGTGGCCCTGCCGAGCTCGTCGATGTCGGCGGTCTGCCGGTTCAGTTCGTCGAAGCGGGCGTCCCTGGTGACGAAACCGCCGCCGGGATAGGGGTGCGAGACCCGGACCACGTTCGCGTTGAAGTCGTAGAGGTAGGTGGAGGTGAACTGGGCCTTGTTGGCACCGGTCACGTTGCCCCGCGGGGAGACCACGGTCGCCAGGTTGCCGCGGTTGTTGTAGGTGTACGTGGTCTTGTTGCCCGCGCCGTCGGTGACGGACGCCTGCCGTCCGGCGGCGGTGTACGTGTACCTGGTGGTGTGCTCGTTCGGGTCGGTGATCGAGGCGGTACGGCCGAGGACCTCCGTGTAGGCGTACGTGGTCGTGGCACCGAGCGGGTTGCCGGTCGCGGTGAGCTGGCCGAGCTCGTCGTAGACGGTCGTCCAGGGATCTTCCTTGCCCGGGTCGTAGCTCTTGCGGAGCCGGTCGAGGTTGTCGTACACGAACCGCGCGGTGAAGGCGGTGGCGTCGGCGCCGGACAGGTTGCCGCGCGGGTCGGTGGAGCTGGTGAGGCGGCCCGGGCGGTCGTAGCCGTAGGTGCTCTTCTCGTCGAGCGGTGTGGTTTTCGCGACGAGGTTGCCGGCGGCGTCGTACGCCATCTTCGTGACCTTGCCGCGCGGGTCCTTCAGCGCGGTGACCAGGCCGCGGTCGTCGACCGTGAAGACGGTCTGGTTGTCGCCCGGGTCGGTGACGGTGGCGAGCTCGTCGAAGGCGGTGTACCCGAAGACCGCCTTGTTGCCGAGCGCGTCGGTGTGCGAGGTCAGGTTGTTGTGGGTGTCGTAGGTGTTGGTCGCCGTGGCGTTGAAGGGCTCCGGCTGGGTGGCGGAGGTGACGTTGCCCGACCGGTCGTAGGCCTGGACGTACTGGCTGCCCTTGGCGTCGACGAGCAGGTCGGGGTTGACCGAGGTGTCGTAGCGCTGGTTGACGGTGTCGCCGTTGCCGTTCTGGCTGTAGATCAGGATGTTGCCGCGGTAGCCGTCGAAGTACTTCACACCGTCCGGGTCGGTGGTGGTGGACTCGTGCTTGCCCGGGTCCCAGGAGAACGAGGTGACCGCTCCGGTGATGTTGGTCTGTCTGACCACCCGGCCGCCGCTGTAGGCGTTGGTCAGCTGGACGCGGCCCTTCGGGTCGAGCGCCTTGGCCAGCAGCCCGTCGGCGTCGTACGTGTAGCGCCAGACCGCGCCGGTGGCGTCGGTCACCGAGCTGAGCCGGGCGCCCGAGTAGGCGTAGCCGACCGTCCTGCCGTCGGGCAGGGCGACACTCTTGACCAGACCGTCCGACTGGAGCCGTACGGTGACCACTCGGCCCGCCGCGTCGGTGATCGTCCACGAGGACGCGCCGTAGGCGAGCGTCACGCCCAGGTCGCGCGAGCTCTTCACGGAAATCAGCCGGCCGGTCGCGTCGAAGCGGTAGGTGATGCGGTTCGGTGTGACCAGCTTCCAGCCGCCGCCCTCGACGGCACTGAGGTCGGAGCGCACCGCCGGGGGCCGTTCGTAGGAGCCGTCGGCGGCCCGCGGGTAGGTCACCCGGGCGCCGTCCTCGGCCCGCACGGTCACGGCGGTCTCGCCTCCGGCGGGCGGCAGGACCCGTACGTCGTACGTCCAGGACCAGCCGACGCCGAGCGACCCGGCGGTGGTACTGGCGGACGAGTAGCGCCGTACGTCCTGGAAGGGCACCCCGAAGCCGGGCATCCTGAGGTCGGTCGAGCTCAGGACGAAGGCTCCGGTACCGGTGTTGACGTTGTGGCCGCGCAGTGCCTGACCGAAGGTGGTCGGGGTGAGCGCGTTGCCGCAGGAGCAGCCCACCGTCTGGTCGGCCGGGAGAGCGGGCGGATCGGCCGTGGCCCTGGCCTTGGCCCGGGCGCTGGGGTCGGACGTGACCTGGGTGCCGTCGTTCAGGGTCACGGTGAGCGTCACGAAGTAGTCGTGGCCGTCGGTCAGCGACCAGCCCTCGGCGGCGCCGAAGCTGCGGCAGTACGTGCGCGGCGCACCGCACACCGGCGGGTCGGTGCCCGCCTGGGGCGCGGACTCCTGCGCGGTGCCGGTCTCGGGGTCGTACACGGTGGCGTGCCAGGAGGCCCAGTCGGAGACACCCGGGGAGGCCGCGTCGAAGTAGAGGACCAGGGAGGTGTCACCGATCGTGAAGCCCGGTCGCAGGATGAGGGACTGGGCTCCCGCCGCGGCGGCCGCGGACCGCTGCTCCGTGATGAGCGGGGCCACCGGCTTCGGTTTGCGGACCTTCGACCACTCGGTGCTCGACAGTTTCCGCGCCCGGCCCTCGGCCCGGGTGGCCGGCGGCACGACCGGGGGTCGCTTGCCCTTGGGGAGTCCGTGGTTGGTCTCGGCGGAGGCCGGCAGCTCCCGGACGACGGGTCCCGGGCCGGGCGGCGCCTTGGGTGTGACCCCCCTGGCCGCCAGGGACGACGTGTCGGCCGACGTCACCTGTTGGTGGGCCGCGGCCCAGGCGCCGCCTCCTGCCGCGCCGATTCCCAACTGCGCCGTGACGGACAGCACCAGTGCGCCGGCGAGGCCGACGGCGGTGCGCCCGAGTAATGATCTCACTCTGGAAGATCGTGATGCGAACATGACAATATTCCCCCTGTGTCGCCCCGATGTCGGCACCCTGAGGGGCGCCCATCCGGGCGCCCCGGGCGATCGTTCGAGTGTGCTCTCGCCTCACAGGGAACGGCAAGGCAACTCATGGACAGTGGCGTGAAACTGACGCCCTGTTCGCTACGGCACCACCACGAGCTTGCGCCCCACCCCCGCCGCGAACTGCTCCAACGCCTGCGGATACCGCTCCAGCGGGATCCGGTCGCTGATGAAGACCTCCGGATTCAGGACGCCGGTCGCGAACAGCTCCGCCGCGCGTTCGAAGCTGTGCAGGACCGCCATGGACCCGGTGATGGTGATCTCCTGGTTGTAGATGCGGTACGGGTCGATGGTCACGCGGGTCGCATAGTCGGCCACCCCGAACTGGAGGAAGGTGCCCGCCTTGGCGACCCGGTCCAGGCCGTCCTGGATCGCCGCCGCGTTGCCCGTCGCGTCGATGACCAGGTCCCAGCCCTGCGGGCGGTCCAGCTCGTCGGGGTTGGCGGCCGAGGCCGAGACGCCGAGCTTGCGGGCCGTCTCCAGCCGGGTCGGGTTCACGTCCACCACGTCCACGCTCGCCGCGCCGGTCCGCTTGGCCAGCTCCAGCATCATCAGGCCCATGGTCCCCGAGCCGTAGATCAGGACGTGCGCGCCCAGCCGGGACCGCAGGACGTCGTAGCCGCGGACCGCGCAGGACAACGGCTCCACCAGTGCCGCGTCCTGCGTACGGACGTGTTCGGGCAGCCGTACGCAGTTGGCCACCGGCGCCACCGCGAACTGTGCCGCGCCACCCGCCGTCGTCACTCCGATCGCGGCCCAGCGTTCGCAGAGGTTGTTGTGGCCCGTACGGCAGTAGCGGCACTCGTGGCAGTACAGGGACGGGTCCACGGCCACGCGGTCGCCGACCGCCAGCTCGGTGACCCGGGTGCCGACCCCGACCACCGCGCCCGCGAACTCGTGGCCCGGCACGATCGGCAGCTTGGGGGCGAACTCGCCCTGGAGGATGTGCAGATCGGTGCCGCACAGGCCGCACGCGGCGACCTCGACGACGACCTCGCGCGGGCCTGGCGTCGGGTCCGGGACCTCGGCGACGACGGCACGGCCCACGGACTCGATGACGGCGGCCTTCATTTCACGGCTCCAAGGGACAGGCCCTGGACCAGTTTGTCCTGGGCGGCGAACCCCGCGGCGAGCACCGGCAGGGAGATGACGAGCGACGCGGCGCACACCTTCGCCAGGAACAGGCCCTGGCTGGTGATGAAGCCGGTCAGGAAGACGGGGGCGGTCTCCGCCACCACGCCGGTGAGCACCCTCGCGAACAGCAGCTCGTTCCAGCTGAAGATGAAGCAGATCAACGCCGTCGCCGCGATGCCCGGCAGGGCGATCGGGGCCACCACGCGCGCGAGGATCGTCGGAAGGCGGGCACCGTCCACGCGGGCGGCCTCGATCACCGCCACCGGGACCTCGGCGAGGAAGGACTGCATCATCCAGACCGCGATCGGCAGGTTCATCGACGTGTAGAGGATGACCAGCAGCCAGATGTTGTCGAGCATGTCGGTGTTCTTCGCGAACAGGTAGATCGGCAGCAGGCCCGCCACCACCGGCAGCATCTTCGTCGACAGGAAGAAGAACAGAACGTCCGTCCACTTCCTGACCCGGCGGATGGAGAGCGCGTAGGCCGCCGGAAGTGCCAGGAGCAGGACGAAGAGGGTGGAGGCCAGTGACGCGACCGTCGAGTTGACCAGCGCCGGCCAGGGGCTCGCGCCGCCGCCGGTGCCGAAGAACTCCCGGTAGCCGTCCAGGGTGAGGGCGGCGCCGAAGGAGGGCGGGTTGGTGGCCGCGTCCGTCTCCGAGTGGAAGGACGTCAGGGCCATCCACGCGATGGGCAGGAAGAACACGATCCCCAGCAGCCAGGCCACCAGGCCCAGGCCGACTCCCTTGCGTTTCACGGCAATTGTGCTGCTGCTCATGCCCGGCCCGCCTCCTCACGGAACAGGGACGACACCACGCGCAGGGCGAAGGTCGCGATGATGATCGAGCCGATGACCACCAGGACGCCGGCCGCCGAGGCGAGACCGTTCTCGTGGGCCTGGTAGAAGCTCTGGTAGACGGTGTACGGCAGGTTCGCGGTGCCGAGGCCGCCCGACGTGATGGTGAAGACCGCGTCGAAGTTCTGCACGATGTAGATCGAGCCCAGCAGCGCGCCCAACTCCAGATACCTGCGCAGGTGCGGGAGCGTCAGATAGCGGAAGATCTGCCAGTCGCTCGCGCCGTCCACCCGTGCGGCCTCCATCTGCTGCTGGTCGCGGCTCTGCAGACCGGCCAGCAGGATCAGCATCATGAACGGGGTCCACTGCCACACCAGGGACGCCTCGACGGCAAGCAGCGGGGTGTTGGAGATCCAGTCCGGCTGTGGGCCGCCCACATAGTGCAACAACCCATTGAGCAGGCCGTATTCGGGGTTGTAGAGCACATGTTTCCAGAGCAGGGCGGCTGCCACCGGGACCACCAGGAAGGGGGCGATCAGCAGGGTGCGGACCACGCCCCGGCCTTTGAAGCGACGGTCGAGGAGCAGCGCCAGGAGCAGTCCGAGGACCAGGCTGACCAGGACCACCGTCACCGTCAGCAGGACCGTCGTCCACACCGAGTGCCGAAGGTCGGCGTCGGTGAGGACCTCCTTGTAGTTGTCGACGCCGGTGAAGTGACGGGCGTCGGGATAGAGGGAGTTCCAGTCGAAGAAGGAGATCACCACCGTGGCCACGAAGGGGAGTTGGGTGACCACGATCATGAAGATCAGGGCGGGGAGCAGCGGGGCCCGGGTGGCCCAGGCGCGCAGTCGCCCCGAGGGCTGCGGCGCGGTGCGTACGGACGGAGTGGCCAGTGGGGCCGTCGTGGTGGCGGTCATCGTCCCTCGTACTCCTCGGAGATCTTCTCGGCGAGCTGCTGGGACTTCTTCAGGGCCGACTCGACGGACTGGCGTCCGGCGATGGCCGCGCTGATCTCCTGGGAGACCCTGGTGCCGAGATCGGTGAACTCGGGGATGCCGACGAACTGGATGCCGGGCGCGGGGCGCGGCTGCACCCCCGGATCATCGGGCCGGGCACCCTCGATGGCCTCCTTGGTCATCTCCTGGAAGGCGGCGGCCTCCTTGACGTACGCCGGGTTCGTGTACGTCGACGCGCGCTTGCCGGCCGGCACGTTGGACCAGCCGATCCGGTCGCCGACCAGCTGCTCGTACTGCTTGCCGGAGGCCCAGGAGACGAACTGCCAGGCCTTGCCGGGGTTGCGGGAGGCGTCCTGGATGCCCCAGGCCCAGGTGTAGAGCCAGCCGGAGGACTTGGTCTCCTCTACGGGGGCGGGGGCGTAGCCGACCTTGCCCCTGACCGGGGAGCCGGACGCCTCGAGGGATCCGGCGGCCGAGGTGGCGTCGTACCACATGGCGACCTTGCCCTGGGTCATGTTGTTGAGGCACTCGGCGAAGCCGGACTGGGCGGCGCCGGACTCGCCGTGCTCACGCACCAGGTCGACGTAGAACTTCGTGGCCCTCTCCCACTCCGGGGAGTCGAGCCGGGCCTTCCAGCCCTCGTCGAACCAGGTGCCGCCGAAGGTGTTCACGACCGTGGTGAGGGGGGCCATGACCTCGCCCCAACCGGGCAGTCCGCGCAGGCAGATGCCCTTCATGCCGGGCTCCGCCCCGTCGACCTTCGCGGCCAGGTCCGCCACCTGCTGCCAGGTGGGGTGCGCCGGCATCGTCAGGCCCTCCTCGGCGAGGACGTCCTTGCGGTACATCAGGAAGGACGACTCGCCGTAGAAGGGCTGGCCGTAGAGCTTGCCGTCGTCGCCGGTCAGGGACTGGCGCATCGGCTTCAGTACGTCCTTCTCGTCGTACGCCGGGTCCTTCGCGACGTACGAGTCCATCTCGTGCAGCCAGCCGTTGCGGGCGTAGATCGGGATCTCGTAGTTGGACAGGGTCGCCACGTCGTACTGGCCGGCCTGGTTGGCGAAGTCCTGGCTGATCTTGTCGCGGACGTCGTTCTCGGGCAGGACGGTGAAGTTGACCTTGATCCCGGTCTCCTTGGTGAAGTGGGCCTTGGTCAGCTTCTGCAGCTCGGTCATCTGGGGGTTGTTGACCATCAGGACGTTGATGGCATCGCCGCCCGATCCGGCCCCGCCCGCTCCGACCCAGCAGCCGGAGAGCAGCGGGGTGAGCAGCGTCCCTGCGGCGGCCAGGGCGAGCGTGGCTCGCGGAGGCCGTCGTCGGCTCTGGGTTCGCATGGATCGCTCCTGGGACATAGGGGGAGGTAAAGGGCACGCCAAAGGTCGACGTGCCGCAATAAGGAGTGAGTTGGATTTTCAGACGCTGATGTTCAAGCGCGGATGACCTGAGGTCCCAGCAGTGAATAGCGGTGGGCCTCGGCCGACGGGAGCAGGGTGCTCGTCACGATCGCCTCCAGTGCGCCGATCTCAGCGAACCGGCAGAAGCTGACCGCGCCGAACTTGGTGTGGACGCCCGCGAACACCGTGCGGCGCGCGGCCCGGATCGCCTGCGCCTTGACCTCGCTGACGGCCGGGTCGGGGGTGGTGAGGCCGTGTTCGCGGGAGATGCCGTTGGCGCCGATGAAGGCCAGGTCGAGGACGAAGCCGGCCAGCATCTTCGTCGTCCAGTGGTCGACGGTGGCGAGGGTGCCCGGACGGACCCGGCCGCCGAGCAGCAGGACGGAGGTGTTCTCGGCCTCGGCCAGGGCGCCGGCGACCGGCAGGGACGCGGTGACCACGGTCAGCGGTCGGTCCCTGGGCAGGGCCTCGGCGATGAGCTGCGGGGTGAAGCCCTCGTCGACGAAGACCGTCTCGGCGTCCCCGAGCAGTTCGGCCGCGGCGGCGGCGACCTTGCGCTTCTCGGGCACGTGGCTGGTGGCCCGGAAGGCGAGCGTCGTCTCGAAACCGGCGCTCTCCACGGGGTAGGCGCCGCCGTGCGTACGGCGGACCAGGCCGTGGTCCTCCAGGGCGCGGAGGTCTCGGCGCACGGTTTCCCTGGCCACGCCGAGTTGGGTGGCGAGGGTGTTGACGTCTACGGCGCCGGTGGTGCGGGCGGTCCTCACGATTTCCCGCTGGCGTTCTTCCGCGGTTCTGGTCATTCGGTCACCCGCCCTCCTGTCGTGCGGTGCCCGTTCGGGCCGTCTGGAGGAAGTTGTACAGCGGGTGTGGGGTGGTGACCAGGTCTGTTGCGGGGGTGATAGTGACCGTGTGTGCCCGTTCGGGCGGAGTGGGCCTATGAGCTCGGGTGGTGCGGTCGGGTGGCGGCTGCGGGTTGTCGTGGCTGGTCGCGCAGTTCCCCGCGCCCCTGGGTGTGGCGCTGGCGCGCCTACACCCAGCACTGTCGTCCTGCCCGGATATGGATGCGGGCGGGCCCGTTCCGTGCCCGCCCCCGCCCTCGCGACCGGAATCAGTACGGCCAGATCGGGGGGTCCGTCACGAACTGGCCGCCCAGGTAGGCGTGGGCCTCGTTGCCGTCCTGGAGTTCGCCCTGGTCGGCGATGAGCTTCTCGGCGTAGGGCTCGGAGTCGTCCTGGGGGTCGTAGCCGAGGGCCCGCGCGGTCGTGAGGTCCCACCACAGGCGGGTGTTGGCGGAGGAGCCGTAGACCACGGTGTGGCCGACCTTCTCGGCGGTCAGGGCCGCGTGGAAGAGGCGGGCGCCGTCGGCCGGGCTCATCCACACCGAGAGCATGCGGACGCTGGTCGGCTCGGAGAAGCAGGAGCCGATGCGTACCGAGACGGTCTCCAGGCCGTGCTTGTCCCAGTAGAACTGCGCGAGGTCCTCACCGAAGGACTTGGACAGGCCGTAGAAGGTGTCCGGGCGGCGCGGGGTGTCGATCGGGATGAGGGGGTCGTCGCCCTGGGGGCGCGGGGTGTAGCCGACGGCGTGGTTGGAGGAGGCGAAGACGATCCGTCCGACGCCTTCCGCGTGCGCCGCCTCATACAGGTTGTAGGTGCCCTCGATGTTCGCCTTGAGGATCTGCTCGAAGGGGGCTTCCAGGGAGATGCCCGCAAGGTGGATGATCGCGTCGACGCCCCGCACGGCCTCGCGCACCGCGTCCTTGTCGGCGAGGTCGGCGACGACCGCGTCCGGCTCGCCCTCGATCGGGCGCAGATCGAGCAGGCGCAGCTCGTAGCCGTACGCGGGCAGGAGGTCCCGCATCAGGGTTCCCAGGCCGCCGGCGGCGCCGGTGAGCAGGACGGTGCGGGGAGCGGGCATCCTCGGGTCTCCTTGAGCGGCCTCATGAATGCGCGATATTCACATTCGTGGACAAGTTAGGGATTGGGTCTTGGCTTCGTCAAGGGTAGCGTGGCATGCGTTCAGAAATATAAACTCTGATCAGTATTATGCATGCCTTTTCTAGGGAGAGCCTGTGACGTCGTCCGCCGACCTCGCCCATCGCCTCGGCATCCCCAGCGGGCCGCTGTTCTTCCCCGTCACCGCCTACGGCCCGGACGGATCCGTCGACCTCGATGTGTATCGCGCCCACATACGCCGAGGCGTGGACACGGGTGCCGCGGCCGTGTTCGCGTGCTGCGGCACCGGGGAGTTCCACGCGCTCACGCCCGAGGAGTTCGAGGTCTGCGTCCGGGCGGCCGTCGAGGAGACGGCGGGGCGCGTCCCGGTGGTCGCGGGCGCCGGATACGGCACCGCGCTCGCCGTGCGGTACGCGCGGCTCGCGGAGGCGGCCGGGGCCGACGGGCTGCTCGCCATGCCGCCGTACCTCGTCGTCGCCGGGCAGGAGGGGCTGCTGCGGCACTACCGCGAGGTGGCCGCCGCGACCGCGCTGCCGGTGATCGTCTACCAGCGCGACAACGCCGTCTTCACCCCGGAGACCGTCGTCGAACTGGCCCGCACCGAGGGGATCATCGGCCTCAAGGACGGCCTCGGCGACCTCGACCTGATGCAGCGGACCGTCAGCGCGGTGCGCACCGAAGTGCCCGGTGACTTCCTCTACTTCAACGGGCTGCCGACCGCCGAGCAGACCCAGCTCGCCTACCACGCCATCGGCGTCCCCCTGTACTCCTCGGCCGTGTTCTGCTTCGCCCCCGAGATCGCCCTCGCCTTCCACCGCGCTCTGGTCGAGGGCGACCGGGCCACCGCCGACCGGCTCCTCGACGGCTTCTACCGGCCCTTCGTCGAACTACGCGCGCGTGGCCGCGGCTACGCCGTCGCGCTGGTCAAGGCGGGCGTACGGTTGCGCGGGCTGGACGTGGGGGAGGTCCGGCCCCCGCTGCACGAGCCGGGCGAGGATCATGTGAAGCAGCTCGCGGAGATCATCGAGCGCGGATACGCGCTGCTGGAGGAGGCACAGTGAAGGCGTCGACGTTCGTCTACCCCTGGGACGTCAACGGGGACCCGGCGGCCGCGGCCCGTATCGCCGGGCTCGGCGTACAGCAGGCGACCCTTGCCGCCGCCTACCACTCCACGCGCGCCCTGACCCCCCGCCACCCGCGCCACCGCATCGTCACCGCCGAGCACGCGTCGGTGCTGTACCCGACGGACGCACGCTGGGAGGGACGCGAACTGCGGCCGTACGCGGCCGGCGACTGGGCCCCGGGTGACGCCTTCGGGGAGGCCGCGGCGGCTCTGTCCGAGGCAGGACTCGAAGTCCACACATGGGTCGTCCTCGCGCACAACTCCCGCCTGGGCGCCGAACATCCGAGCACCTCGGTCGTCAACGCCTACGGCGACCGCTACCCGTGGGCCCCGTGCATCGCGCAGCCCGCCACGCGCGCGTACCTCGTCGACCTCGCCGTAGAGGCAGCGGTACGCCCGGGCGCGGCCGGCACCGAACTGGAGTCGCTCGGCTGGTACGGCCTCCAGCATCTGCACGCCCACGACAAGACCGGCGGGGTGCCGCTCGGCGACGCCGGGATGTACCTCATGGCCCTCTGCTTCTGTGTGATCTGCCGCGAGGGGTACGGCGAACAGGGCGTCGATCCCGACGAGTTGGCGGCGGCCGTGCGGACGGCTCTGGAGCCGCTGTGGCAGGGCACCGCCGAGGACGAGGGCTGGCCCGGGGTCGAGAAGCTGCTCGGTGCCTCGCACGCGGCGGCCACGCGCGCGTGGCGTGACGACACCGCCCGTACCCTCCAGGAGACGGCGGTCCGGGCGGTCCGCGCTGCCGCTCCCGAGGGCTTCCAGATCCTGCTGCACGCCGACCCCGTGACGTACCACGTCGGCGCCAACCCGGGCGTCGACCCCGAGCACATCCTGTCCGTCGCGGACGGTGTGGTCGTGCCCTGCGCGGGCGGACCGGGCCTGCTCACCCCCTTCGCGGGGGCCCGGAAGGACGCGGTGATCGCCGCCAACTTCCCCGTCGTCTCGGAGATGGGCGGCAGCCCCGGCACGCTCGCGGCGGACGTGGCGGCGGCGCGGGAGCTCGGGGCGACCGAAATCCGGCTGTATCACGCCGGGTTGGCGTCCGACGGCGACCTGGGCGCGATCCGCGAGGCGCTGGCCCGCCGCTGAAACAGCGGGACGGCGGTGGCGAGCCACACCACTCCCAGGACGGCCGACAGCGGCCTCTGGTCGAGCGGTCCGACCAGGGCCGCGCCCACCGCGAGGCCGAGCACGTTGGGCGCGAACATCAGGGTGTTGGCCGTGGCGACCGCCCGCCCCAGCAGGGCGTCCGGTGTCTCGCGCTGTACGGCGGTGAGCGCGGCGATCAGCACACAGGGCAGCCCCGCGCCGATGGCCGCGCTGCAGACGAGGGCGAGCGGGTCGGAGGGGATCGCCCGCAGCCCGGCGGCGACGGCGGTCACGGCGATGCCGTACGCGGCGAACCCGCGCTCGCCGAGCCGGCGCAGGGCGGGCCCGGAGAGCAGCCCCACCGCCACGGAACCGGCGCCCTGGACGGCGTACAGCGCACCGGCGTACGCGGGGGAGTGGCCGAGGCCGTCGATCACGGCGTAGAGCAGGGCGCCGTTGAGCCCGGCGCAGAGCATGGTGGTGCCGCCCGCCAGGATCAGGGGGCGCAGTGTGGGGTGGGCCCATATGTGGCGGACACCTTCGGTTAATGGGGTGCGGCGGGGCGGGGTCGGGTGGTCGTCGGGGAGCGGGCGGTGCCCGGAGGACTGTGGTTCGCGCTCAGGGGACGGGGTGCGGTGGGGTGAGGGCGGGCTGTCCGCCCGTGCTGCCCAGCGCGCCGGACGACCCCGGCCCGGCGAGACTGAGGATGAGCGGCCGTCGGCGGTCGAGCGGTGCCTGGGCGACTGCGGTTCGCTCTCGGGGGTCGGCGTGATGCCGGGCGCCGCCTCGCTCCGGTCCCGGTCCGCGCGGCGACGGGGCGCGGCCGTCCCCCGTCCGGATCGCCCGCGCTCGCTCCCGGTGGCGGGCGGTGCCGCGAAGGGCTCCGGTCGGTCCTCGTGGACGCGCAGTCCCGCGTACAGGCCCGCGGCCAGTACGAACGTGAGTGCGTCCAGAAGAGCCACGCCCGGCCCGCCGTAGATCGTGTAGAGGCCGGCGCCCGCCAGGGGTGCGATCAGTTTCATGCCCTCCGTGACCGCTGTCCGCAGCCCGTTGAAATCGCCGAGCAGGGCCGGGGCGACCGCGCCGGCGACCAGGGCCGACCCCGCCGCGTCATGGACGACGCCTGTCGCGCCGTAGACGAAGAGGACCGTGAGGACGAGCCACACGCGGTCGGGGGTGTCGACGGCGAGGAGGACCGGCAGGAGAGCCGCCAGCAGGAGGCTGCCGCCGATCAGCAGAGGTTTGCGGCGGACCCGGTCGGCGAGCGCGCCGAGCAGCGGGCCCGCGAGGGTCGGCGCCCACATGGCGAGCATGCACAGCGCGGCCAGCCCGTCCGAGCCGGTGAGGTCCTTGACCCAGACGCCGGAGGCCAGCCACAGGGCCGAGGTGCCGAAGCCGGAGACGATCGTTCCGGTGAGACAGAGCCTGGCGTTGCGGTCGCGGAGTACCACCCATGTCTTCGTCATGCCTGGACATCGTGGGTCTAAGGCCCCGGCGTCGGGATGGGGCAGGTGCCGTAGAAACCGGCGGGCGGCGGCGGAGCGAGCGATGAGTTCTCGCGCCGCGGCCGGTCTGCCCCTCACGACACCGGGAACCGTTGCCCGGGCGTCCTGAGCCTGTGTCAGCGGCACCCCGCGGGCGTCCTGAGCCCCTGTCGGCTCCGCCCCCGCGGGCGTCCTCAGCCCATGTCGGCTCCCCGCGTGGTTGGCCCGAGCGCGCGGGACCGTTCCCGTAGACGCCCGTACGAGAGTGCCGTAGAGGAACGGAAACCGGCTCCGGGCGGGAGGTCCGGACCGTACGCTCCCCAGCATGCCGCCCCTCAGCCTCACCGTTCTCGGTACCGCCTCCCCGCACCCGGAGCCGGGCCGCCCCTGCTCCGGGTATCTGCTGCGCGGTGGGGGCGCCGAGGTGTGGGTGGACGCCGGGCCCGGAACCTTCGCGGAGTTGCAGCGGCACACCAACCCCTCCCGGCTGACGGCGATCTGGATCTCCCACCTCCACGCCGACCACAGCGCCGATCTGCTGTCCGCCGTCTACGCCTTCGCGTACGGCGGACTCACCCCGCCCGCCCCGATCCCGGTGTACGCCCCACCGGGCGCCGCCCACCGGCTCGCCGGGTTCTTCGGGCGGGCCGACGTCGGCTTCCTCAGCGGGGTTCTGGACTTCCAGCCCCTGTACGACGGCCACGAGGCCCGGCACTGGAACCTCCGGCTCACCTCCCGGGCCGTCGCCCACGACGCCGAGGCGTACGGGCTGCGCGCCGAGTGCGCGGGCCGCGTCTTCGCGTACTCCGGGGACAGCGGACCCTGCACCGCCCTCGTCGAACTGGCCGCGGAATCCGACGTGTTCCTGTGCGAGGCGGACATCGACCGGCATCGCGAAGGCGAACAGGTCCATCTGACACCCGAGGACGCGGGTGACATCGCCCGCAAGGCCGGGGTGCGGGAGCTGATCGTCACACACGTCGGACCCACGCTCACCAGGGACGCGGCGACCGCCCGCGCGGCCGTCGCCTTCGCCGGGCGCACCACTACGGCCTTCGAGGGCGCCACCCGGCTCGTCTGACCCTCGTCTTCACCGCAACTTCAACTTCCTTTGCCAGAAGCATTGACGAAACATCACGCCCCTCCTACCTTCAACGCGTCGTACTTCGTACGTCATATATGAGACGCGATACGTGAGATCAGATACGCAAGATCCGATACGAGATCCGATACGCGAGATCCGAGAGGCGCGCATGACCTCTGTGCCCACGCCGATCCCCTCCCGCACGCAGTACGTGCAGGAGGAGATCAAACGCCGCATCCTCACCGGGCGCCTGACGCCTGGTCAGGCCCTGGTGGAGACCGAACTCGCCGCACAGTTCGGGGTGTCCAAGACCCCGGTGCGCGAGGCTCTCAAGACCCTGGCCGGGACCGGGCTCGTCGTGATGAACCAGTACAAGGGCGTCACGGTGCGCATGGTGGACGCGGACATGGCGCGCGAGGTCTACGACGTCCGCCTGCTCCTCGAACCCGAGGCGCTGAAGCGGGCGGTACGGCGAGGGGCCTCCCTCGATGCCGCGCGCGACGCCCTCACCCGGGCCGACGGCGCCACCGACACCGCCGAACGCTCCCTCGCCAACCGGGAGTTCCACCGCGCCCTGTATCTGCCGTGCGGCAACCCGCTGCTCGGCCGGATGCTCGACGAGGTCCGCGACCAGGCCGCCCTGGTCTCCGCCGTCGCCTGGGCCGCCTCGCCCTCCTGGGAGCGGGAGGCCGACGAGCACCGGGAGATCCTGCGGCTCGCCCTGGACGGCGACGGTGACGGCGCGGCCCGCGCCCTGCACGCCCACATCGCGTCCTTCGTCGAGCGAGCGTTCCCCGGAGTGCTGGACCAGGAAGGTCAGGAATGAGCAGCGAGACGTTCGAGACCCAACGGGCGGCCCTGGCCGACGTGGTGGCGATCCCGGTGACCCCGTTCGCCGAGGACGGCACCATCGACCAGGACGCCCACCGGGCCCTGCTGCGTCGGCTGCTCGACGGCGGGATCACCACCCTCACCCCCAACGGGAACACCGGCGAGTTCTACACCCTCAGCCCCGAAGAGCGCCGACTGGTCACGGAGTTGACCGTCGACGAGGCCGGGGACCGGGCGGACATCCTGGTCGGCGTCGGGCATGACCTCCCGACCGCCGTCGCCTCCGCCCAGCACGCCCGTGAGCTCGGCGCGGGGATGGTCATGGTCCACCAGCCCGTCCACCCCTACGTCTCGCAGAGCGGCTGGGTCGACTACCACCGCGCGATCGCCTCGGCCGTCCCGGAGCTGGGAGTCGTCCCGTACATCCGCAACGCCCAGCTCGGCGGCGACCGTCTCGCCGAACTCGCCGACACCTGCCCGAACGTGATCGGTGTGAAGTACGCCGTCCCGGACGCGGCCAGGTTCGCCGCCTTCGCACGGGACGCGGGCCTTGAGCGGTTCGTGTGGGTGGCCGGCCTGGCCGAGCCCTACGCCCCCTCCTACTTCTCGGCGGGCGCCACCGGCTTCACCTCGGGACTCGTGAACGTCGCCCCTGCCGTTTCGCTGAACATGATCGAGGCGCTTCGATCCGGTGACTACCCGGCCGCCATGAAGGTCTGGGAGCAGATCCGCCGCTTCGAGGAACTCCGTGCGGCGAACGGCTCCGCCAACAACGTCACCGTCGTCAAGGAGGCCCTCGCCTCCCTCGGCCTGTGCCGCCGCGAGGTCCGCCCGCCGAGCCGCACCCTGCCCGAGGACGAGCGCGCCGAGGTCGCCGTGATAGCCGCGGGGTGGTCGATATGACCGACAGGGAGCGAATGAGCCCGGAGGAACTACGGAGCCACCAGTGGTACGGCACCGACGGGCAGTTGCGCACCTGGTCGCACAACGCCCGTATGCGTCAGCTCGGTTACGAGGCGGAGGAGTACCGGGGCCGCCCGGTGATCGCCGTCCTCAACACCTGGTCCGACATCAACCCCTGCCACGTCCATCTGCGTGAGCGCGCCGAGGCGGTCAAGCGGGGCGTGTGGCAGGCCGGGGGCTTCCCGCTCGAATTCCCGGTCGCCACGCTGTCGGAGACCTACCAGAAGCCGACCCCGATGCTCTACCGCAACCTCCTCGCGATGGAAGCGGAGGAGCTGCTGCGGTCGTATCCGATCGACGCGGCGGTGCTGCTCGGCGGCTGCGACAAGTCGACTCCGGCGCTGCTCATGGGCGCCACCTCCGCCGACGTCCCCTCGATCTTCGTGCCCGCGGGTCCGATGCTTCCGGGGCACTGGCGCGGGGAGACCCTCGGGTCCGGTACCGACATGTGGAAGTACTGGGACGAGCACCGCGCGGGCAACCTGACCGACTGTGAACTCCGCGAGCTCCAGGGCGGGTTGGCGCGTTCGCCCGGTCACTGCATGACCATGGGGACCGCGTCCACCATGACCGCGGCCGCGGAAGCCCTTGGCATGACCCTGCCGGGAGCCTCCTCGATCCCGGCCGTGGACTCCGCGCACGAGCGCATGGCCGCCGCCTCCGGACGCCGGTCCGTGGAACTCGCCTGGACCGGGCTCAAGCCGTCCGAGATCCTGACCCGGGAGGCCTTCGAGGACGCCGTCACCACGGCGCTCGGGCTCGGCGGCTCCACCAACGCGGTGATCCACCTGATCGCGATGGCGGGCCGTGCCGGGATCACGCTCACCCTCGACGACTTCGACCGCATCGCGCGTACCGTGCCGGTGCTGGCGAACGTACGGCCCGGCGGACAGACGTACCTCATGGAGGACTTCTACTTCGCCGGCGGCCTGCCCGCCTTCCTCTCCCGGATCACCGACCTGCTGCACCTCGAACGGCCCACCGTCAACGGGACGTTGGGGGAGCAGCTCGAAGGAGCCGTCGTCCACAACGACGACGTCATCCGCACCCGTGAGAACCCGGTCGCGAGCGAGGGCGGGGTCGCCGTCCTGCGCGGCAACCTCTGCCCGGACGGCGCGGTCATCAAGCACATCTCCGCCGAGCCGCACCTGCTCAAGCACACCGGGCCCGCGGTCGTCTTCGACGACTACAAGACCATGCAACGCACCATCAACGACCCGGCGTTGAACATCACCGCCGACAGCGTGCTGGTGCTGCGCAACGCGGGACCCAAGGGCGGGCCCGGTATGCCCGAGTACGGCATGCTCCCCATCCCCGACCACCTGCTCAAGCAGGGCGTCCGGGACATGGTCCGCATCTCCGACGCCCGCATGAGCGGCACGAGTTACGGCGCGTGCGCGCTCCACGTGGCCCCCGAGTCGTACGTCGGCGGACCGCTCGCCCTGGTGCGAACGGGGGACTCGATCACGCTGGACGTCGAGGCGCGTTCTCTCCAACTCAACGTGGACGACGAGGAGTTGGAGGCACGTCGTAAGGACTGGGTTCCCCCGCCCACCCGCTTCGAACGCGGCTACGGCGCCCTCTACAACGACCAGATCACCCAGGCGAACACCGGCTGCGACTTCGAGTTCCTGGCAAGGCAGGGCAAGGTCCCAGATCCATACGCCGGTTGACCGGTCCCACTCAGGGGCGCGGGGCTGTATCGATATGCGGCTCCGCCGCGTGGGCGCGACAAGCCACAGCGGACCCGCAGTCGCCACACGGCCACAAGAGGCACTCACGCACAGCGAGAAAGCGCTTCCCGTACGACCTACGCACGACGTACCGAGATCGGAGACCCTGTCATGGCCCAAGCCGCAGCCGTGGCGAAACCGCCCGCGCCACCCCGGCGGCGCCGTGCCTCAGCCACGCCGCGCAGGCTGCCGTACCTGCTGATCGCACCGGCGGCCCTGCTGATGCTGGGCTTCATCGCCTACCCGGTCATCAGCGTCTTCTACTACAGCCTGCAGAACTACAACCCCACCAAGCCATGGCGGAACGGATACGCCGGCTTCGACAACTTCGTCCAGATCTTCACCAAGGACCCGCAGTTCTGGGACACGCTGACCTTCAGCGCCAAGTGGGTCTTCGTCGAGGTCGGACTCCAGCTGCTGTTCGGTCTGGCGCTCGCGCTGATCGTCAACCAGACCTTCGTGGGCCGGGCGGTGGGCCGCGCGCTCGTCTTCTCCCCGTGGGCCGTGTCCGGTGTGCTGACCTCCGCGATCTGGGTGCTGCTCTACAACTCCCAGACGGGCATCACCCGTTACCTCGCCGACATGGGCATCGGCTCCTACGGCACCAGCTGGCTGTCGGACACCTCCACCGTCTTCTCGGCGACGGTCGTCGCCGACCTGTGGCGCGGTGTCCCCTTCTTCGCGATCCTCATCCTCGCCGACCTCCAGTCCGTCTCGAAGGACCTGTACGAGGCCGCCGAGGTCGACGGGGCCAGCAAGATCAAGCAGTTCTGGCACATCACGCTGCCGCACCTCAAGGACGCGATCATCCTGTCCACGCTGCTGAGGGCGGTGTGGGAGTTCAACAACGTCGACCTGCTCTACACGCTGACCGGCGGCGGCCCGGCCGGAGAGACCACGACTCTCCCCCTCTACATCGCCAACACCAGTGTCGACGCCCACAACTTCGGCTACGCGTCCGCCCTGACCACGGTCGCGTTCGTGATCCTGCTCTTCTGCTCGATGGTCTACCTGCGGCTGAGCAAGTTCGGAAGGGAGGCCAAGTGATCACCAAGGAGGCCACCGAGACCGCGCCCGCCCCGGTGAGCGCACCGCCTGAGACCCCGCGTCCCGTCAAGCACCGGCGTGCCTGGGACGAGGCCCCACGCTGGCAGATCTACACACCGCTGTCGATCTACCTCGTCTTCACCCTGATCCCCTTCTACTGGATCCTGCTCTTCGCGCTGCGCCCGGCCGGCTCGACCTCGTTGGTGCCCTGGCCGATCACCTTCGACCACTTCGAGAAGGTGTGGACGGAACGGTCGTTCGGCACGTACTTCGAGAACAGCGTGTACGTCGGTCTCGCCACGCTGGTGATGACGACGCTGGTCGCCCTGGCCGGCGGTTACGCCCTCGCGCGGTTCGACTTCAAGGTCAAGAACGCGTTCATGCTGGCGCTGCTGTGCTCGCAGTTCGTGCCGGGCGCGCTGCTTCTGGTGCCGCTGTTCGAGATCTTCGCCGAGCTGCAGATGATCAACTCGCTGGGCAGTGTCATCATCGCCGAGACGGTGTTCCAGCTGCCGCTGTCGATGATCCTGATCAGCAACTTCATCAAGAACGTGCCGTACTCCCTGGAGGAGGCGGCCTGGGTCGACGGCTGCAACCGCCTGACGGCCTTCAGGATCGTCGTCCTTCCGCTCCTCCGCCCCGGCTTGATCGCGGTCGGCTCCTTCGCCTTCGTGCACTCCTGGAACCACTTCCTGTTCGCCCTGATGTTCCTCAACAACCAGGACAAGCAGACGATCCCGGTCGGCCTCAACACCCTGATGAGCGCGGACAGCGTCGACCTCGGCGCGCTGGCCGCCGGCGGCATCATCGCGGCGGTGCCCGTGGTGATCGTCTTCGCCTTCATCCAGAAGTGGCTGATCACGGGCTTCAGCGCGGGGGCGGTGAAGGGATGAGACTCCGTCGGATCAGCGCGCCGGGGGCCTTGGGGGCAGCCGGTGACGGTCATGACCAGTCGGTCGGCTGCCGGACCGGGGTGCCGGGACCGTGCGGAACCGCGGTCGCCCGTGCCGCGTCCGGGTGGTCCGGCGTCCTGGTCCGCGCCGGGGCACACGGCCGGCGTCCCACGGGGAGCAGGCGGGTGCTCGGGGGAGCGGCTTCGGCTGACGGCCGGGTCTCGGCGCGGTCGGACGTCGGTCCGCGGGCGGGGGCGGCTGCGATCGGTCGAGGTCCGAGGACTCCCCGGCGAGCCACGGCCCCCCAGTCCGGCAGGGGGGTGACGGAGAGGTGAGGCTTCGTCGGAGCGAGGTGTCGGGCCTGGTGGGTCTCGTGGTCCGAGCCGAGGGCCGTGCCACGGCTGCGAGTGTTCGGGAGCCGTCGGTCTTCGGTTTCGGAGCGCTGGGGGTGGCGGGGTGAGGTTGCGTCAGCTTGCTGTGCTGACCGCTGTGTTGGGGCTGGTTGGTGTCGTGGTCCGGGCTGAGGGTCGTGCTGTCGGGCGGGTCCTCCTGGGGGTGAACGACGACCGGTTGTCCGGTGCGGCGGGCGTGACGCTCGGCCGCGGTCGTGCCACGGCTGAGAGTGTTCGGGAACCGTCTTTCCTCGGCAGGGAGGTGAGGATGTGAGGCTGCGTCAGTTCGCTGTTCTGACCGGTGTGTTGGCTGTCGCTCGTGTCCTCCTGAGGATGAACGAGGGCCGGCGGCCGGCTCCCGGTTCCGGAGTGGGGGTGTGGACATGAGGTTGCGTCAGATCGCGGTACTCACCGGTGCGTTGGGGCTCTTCTGTCTGCCCGCCCACGCCGAGGACCGTGACATCAGCCGGGACACGCTGCCCGCGAACGACGGCTGGGCCGCCGAGGGTGAAGGCACCACCGGAGGTTCCGCCGCCGACCCGGCGCACGTCTACACCGTCACCGACCGGGCCGGACTGGTCCGCGCCCTCGACGGCGGCAGCGCCACCCCGAAGATCATCAGGATCGCCGGGACCATCGACGCCAACACCGGCGACGACGGCGACCGCCTGGACTGCGCGGACTACGCCACCGACGGGTACTCGATCAAGAAGTACCTCGCCGCCTACGATCCCCGCACCTGGGGCTCCGCCAAGCCCAGCGGCCCGCAGGAGGAGGCCCGGCAGGCCTCCGCGAAGAAGCAGGCAGAGCGGGTCGAGCTGCTCGTCGGGTCCAACACCACGATCGTCGGACTCAAGGGAGCCGTACTGAAAGGCGGAAGCCTTCAGGTCAGGAACGCCACCAACGTCATCGTCCGCAACCTCGACCTCCGCGACGCCTACGACTGCTTCCCCGTCTGGCAGCCCAACACCGGCGGCCTCGGCGACTGGAAGACGGCGTACGACAACATCTGGCTGGCCGGCGCCACCCATGTCTGGGTCGACCACGTGACCCTCAGCGACAAGGGCCACCCGGACTCCGAGGAGCCCACCTACTTCGCCCGCAACCTCCTGCGCCACGACGGACTGCTGGACATCACCAACGGCTCCGACCTGGTCACCGTCTCCTGGAGCCGCTTCGCCGACCACGACAAGGCGATGCTCATCGGCAACAGCGACTCGGCCTCCGGCGACCGGGGCAGGCTCCGGGTCACCCTGCACCACAACGAGTTCGAGTCCGTCGTACAGCGCGCGCCCCGCGTCCGCTTCGGGCAGGTGCACGTCTACAACAACCGGTACGTCGTCCCCGGCGACGACTACCGCTACTCCCTCGGAGTCTCCACCGAGTCCGGGATCCACGCCGAGAACAACGCATTCCACACCCTCGGCCACATCGAGGTCGCCAACCTCGTCAAGAGCTGGAACGGCAGCGCGCTCCACCAGACCGGCACGCTCTTCAACGGCTATCCGGTGGACCTTCTCACGATCTACAACGCCTACAACTCGGGCAGCGAGCGTGATCTCACGGCGGACGTGGGCTGGACGCCTACCCTGCACACAAAGATCGACAGCGCCGCCGTGGCCGACCGAGAGGTGGCGCGTGGCGCGGGCGCAGGGAGGATGCCATGAACACCGTAGACACCATGGGCACCGTAGACATCGTCCTGGCGGGCGCGCGCGGCCACGGCCGCTGGCACCTGGAGAACATCCGCCGGCTCCAGGACAAGGGGATCGTACGGCTGGCGGGGATCTGCGAGCTGACCCCGCTGACCGCGGACGAGCTCCCCGAAGGCCTCGCCACGCCCGAAAGCACGCCTGAGCAGTCCGCCGACTTCGGCGCGCTCCTCGACTCCACCGGCGCCCGGATCGCGGTGATCTGCACCCCGATCCCGACCCACACGGACCTGGCGCTGGAGGCGGCCCGCCGAGGCGTGCACCTCCTCCTGGAGAAGCCCCCGGCGCCGTCGTACGCCGAGTTCCGCCGCATGGCCGACGGAGTCGCCGCCGCCGGGGTCGCCTGCCAGATCGGCTTCCAGTCGCTGGGCTCGCACGCCGTGCCCGCGATCCGCGAGCTGGTCGAGGAGGGCGCGATCGGCGAGCTGACCGGCATCGGCGGCGCCGGTGCCTGGGCCCGCGCCGAGTCGTACTACCGGCGTGCGCCCTGGGCGGGCAAGCGGCGGATGAACGGCGTCGACGTCATCGACGGCGCCCTGACCAACCCGCTCGCACACGCCGTCGCGACCGCGCTCGCCCTGGGCGACGCGAGCCGCGCCGAGGACGTCACCCGTATCGAGACCGAGCTGCTGCGCGCCAACGACATCGAGTCCGACGACACCTCCTGCGTCCGTGTCACCACCGCGACCGGCCTGAAGGTCACCGTCGCCGCGACCCTGTGCGCCGAGGACCCCGACGAGCCGTACGTCGTCGTGCACGGCAGCCACGGCCGCATCACCTACTGGTACAAGCAGGACCGCGTGCTGCTCCAGCGGGCCGGCCACGGCCCCGAGGAGTACGAGTACGGCCGCACCGACCTGCTGGAGAACCTGGTCGACCACGTCACCGACGGCGACGAGCTCCTGGTCGTCCCGGAGGTGACCGGCGCGTTCATGAAGGTCGTTGAAGCGATTCGAACGGCCCCCGACCCGACCCCGCTCCCGGCCACGGCCTGGCACCTGCTCCCCGACGAGGAGCGCCGGGTCGTCCCCGGCATCGACGGACTCGTCGCGGCCGCCGCCGACTCCCTCTCCCTCTACTCCGAGCTGGGCGCCGGCTGGAGCAACCCCCACGAGGTGAGCACATGACGACTCCCGACTCCCCGGTCCTGCGGGTCGCGGGCCGCCCGGTCGGCCGCTATGTCACCCGGCCCGAGCTGCCCGCCCGGCTCTCCCCACGTCCCTATCTGCACCCCGTCACCACCCTGGCCGGCACGGCGGTCACCGAACTCAGCCCCGCCGACCACATCCACCACCTCGGCGTCGGTGTAGCCGTTCCCGACGTCGAGGGGCACAACTTCTGGGGCGGGCGCACCTACGTCCGCGACCAGGGCCCGACCGAGCTCGACAACCACGGCGCCCAGCGTCACAGCTCCTTCCAACTCCGCGACCCCGACGGCTTCGTGGAGGAGCTGCGGTGGATCGCCTCCGGAACCGAGTTACTGCGCGAGCGCCGTACGGTCGCGGCCACCGAACTGACCGGTGCCGCCTGGGCGTTGGACTTCACCTTCTCCCTGACCAACGTCACCCAGGATCCGCTCTCGATCGGCAGCCCGGCCACCAACGGGCGTCCCGGCGCGGCCTACGGCGGCTTCTTCTGGCGAGCCCGCAAGGAACAGGGGGCGCCGGACGTCTTCACCGTCGACCGCGAGGGTGAGGCCGCGATCCACGGCACGTGTGCCGACTGGGTCGCCCTCGCCGGCGGCACCTGGACGCTCGTCTTCGCCGGGGCCACCGACCAGACCCGTCGGGACCCGTGGTTCGTGCGCGCCGACGAGTACCCGGGCGTGGGCTCCTCGCTCGCCTCCGACGCGAGGCTCCCGATCCCGCCCGGCGAGACCGTCGTACGGCGGATCGTCACCGTCGTCGCGGACGGCCGCCTGCCCAGGCTCGAAGTGGCGGCCCTGGTACGGAAGGCGGTCAGCCAGTGACGACCTACACCAATCCCGTCCTGAACGCCGACTGGTCCGATCCCGATGTCATCCGCGTCGGTGACGACTTCTACCTCACCGCCTCCAGCTTCGGCCGCGTCCCCGGACTGCCGCTGCTGCACTCCCGCGACCTCGTCAACTGGACGCTCGTCGGACACGCCCTCGAACGCCTCGAACCGGCAGGGGAGTTCACCAAGCCCCGGCACGACTGCGGTGTCTGGGCTCCTTCCCTCCGCTACCACGACGAACGGTTCTGGATCTTCTGGGGCGACCCCGACCAGGGCATCTTCCAGATCAACGCCCCCGGGATCAGGGGCCCTTGGACCCGCCCGCACCTCCTGAAGTCGGGCAAGGGCCTGATCGACCCCTGCCCCCTGTGGGACGAGGAGACCGGCGAGGCCTACCTCGTGCACGCCTGGGCCAAGTCCCGCTCCGGCGTCAAGAACCGCCTCACCGGCCACCGGATGGATCCCGACGGCCGCGGGCTCCTGGACGAGGGCAAGGTGATCGTCGACGGCGACCGGATACCCGGCTGGTTCACCCTCGAAGGCCCCAAGCTCTACCGGCACGACGGCTGGTTCTGGATCCTCGCTCCCGCGGGGGGCGTGGAGACCGGCTGGCAGGGCGCCTTCCGCTCACGCGGGTTCTTCGGCCCGTACGAGGAGAAGGTCGTCCTGGAACAGCGGGACACCGACGTCAACGGCCCCCACCAGGGCGGCTGGGTGCGCACCCCGTCAGGCCAGGACTGGTTCCTGCACTTCCAGCAGAAGGGCGCCTACGGCAGGGTCGTCCACCTCCAGCCGATGCGCTGGGGTGAGGACGGCTGGCCGGTGCTCGGCGATGCGGGCGCCCCCGTCGCCGTACACAAGAAACCCGACCTGCCACCGCAGCCGGACGCGGCGCCCGCCACCGACGACGACTTCCCCGGCGGACGCTTCGGCCGCCAGTGGCAGTGGACCGCCAACCCGCAGCGCGGCTGGGCCACCCACCACTCCGGTGACGGCCTCCGCCTCACCTGCGTCCGCACGGCAGACGCGCACGACCTGCGCAAACTGCCGAACGTCCTCACCCAGCGGCTGCCCGGTATGCCATCGGCGGTCGAGGTGGAACTGCAATTGCACAGCGAGGAGCCGGGGGCGCGGGCCGGACTCGCCGTCCTCGGTGACGCCTTCAGCTGGATCGGGCTCCAGCGCGGGGCCGACGGGGCGGTCCACCTCGTGCACCGGTTCGCCGAGGGCGTCGCCGAGCAGGAGCGGGACGCCGACCATCCGCGATCCGCACCCACCGGAAGGGTGCGGCTGCGGATCGAGATCGGCGCCGGGGCCCGCTGCCGGTTCTTCTACGACCTGGGCGACGGTCCGCGCCCTTCCGGCCCCGTCTTCGCCGCCACCCCCTGGCGTTGGGTCGGAGCCCTGCTCGGACTGTTCGCCCTCGCGCCCGTCGGAGGAGGACACGCCGGCGCGGCAACCTTCTCGCACTTCAGGATCGACCACCTGTAACGCACCGAACCCGTAAGCCTGTTGGGAGCCGCAATGACGCAGCACCTGAATAGCAAGCGCTTGCCGAGACCGGGGTACGGCAGAGTCGTGGCCGCCGTACTCGGCCTCGTGGCCGCCCTGGGCCTCGGGGCGGTCGGAGAGGCGAGGGCCACCTCCGGGGCATCGGCCTCCGACGCGCGGGTCTCCGGCGCGTCGGCCTCCGTGGACCGCTTCGACGACCGGCCGCACGGCTTCGCCTCCCTCGCCGGCGGCACCACCGGAGGGGCCGGCGGCAAGGTCGTCACCGTCACCGACCAGGCCTCACTGGCCAGGTACGCGGCGGCCGAGGAGCCGTACGTCATCCGGGTATCGGGCGCCATCGCCGTCGAGCCGTTCGGCTCGGACATCGTGGTCGGATCCGACAAGACGATCATCGGCGTCGGCGACACCGGCGAGATCGTCCACGGCGAACTGCATCTCAACCCCGGCACCCATAACGTGATCATCCGCAACCTGACGATCCGGGACTCGTACGTCGAGGGCGACTGGGACGGCAAGACCACCGACTTCGACGCCATCCAGATGGACACCGTCGACCACGTCTGGATCGACCACAACACCTTCGAGCACATGGGTGACGGGCTGCTCGACATCCGCAAGGACAGCCAGTACATCACCGTCTCGTACAACCAGTTCCGCAACCACAACAAGGCGTTCGGGATCGGCTGGACGACCAACGTCCTGACCCAGATCACCATCGACCACAACTGGTTCACGGGGACCAAGCAACGCAACCCCTCGGCGGACAACTGCGCCTACGCCCACCTCTACAACAACTACCTCTCGGCGCAGGTGGCCGACGGGGACCCGGTGTGGACGTACGGGAACTGGGCGCGCGGCCGGACGAAGATGGTGATCGAGAGCAGTTACTACGACGGTGTCCAGCATCCGTACCAGGCTGACGCCACCGCCGAGTTGGTGCAGCGCGGATCGATCCTGAGGAACACGAGTGGCCGAACCGACGCCTGGGGTACGGCCTTTGACCCGCGGTCCTTCTACGACTACCGGCTGGATCCCGCGGCCGCCGTGCCGGCGCTGGTGTCCCGGTTCTCCGGGCCGCAGCAGCGGATCGGTGTGACCCTGCACGTCCCCGGTGATCACCCGACCGTGCAGGCCGCCGTGGACGCCGTACCCGACGGCAACACCGTGCCGGTGACGATCGCCGTCGCGCCGGGCACCTACCGGGCCAAGGTCCTCATTCCCGCGACCAAGCCGAACATCGTGCTGCAGGGGACTGGACACGACCGGTCCGACACCGTCATCGTCTTCGACACGCCTGCCGCGTACGGCGGTTCGACGGGCAGCGCGACGGTCCGGATCGCCGCGAACGACGTCACCGCCCGCCACCTCACCTTCAGCAACGACTTCGACGAGGCCGCGGTCGAGCTGAACGGCGAGCAGGCCCTCGCGATGAAGACGACCGGCGACCGGATCGTCTTCGAGGACACCGCCTTCCTGGGCAACCAGGACACCCTGATGACCGACAGCCCCAAGCTGGACGTGATCAGCCGGGTCTACATCCGCGACTCGTACATCGAGGGCGATGTCGACTTCCTCTACGGCCGCGCGACCACCGTCGTGGAACGGTCCGTGATCCGGTTGCTGAGCCGCGGTTCCACCACCAACAACGGCTACATGACGGCTGCTTCGACCTGGACGGGCAACCCGTACGGGTTCCTGATCACCCGGTCGAAGGTCGTGAGCGACGCGCCGGACCAGTCCTTCCACCTGGGTCGGCCCTGGCACCCGGGCGGTGAACCCGCCGCCGTGGCCCAGGTGTTGATCCGGGACACCGCACTGCCGGCCGCGGTGAAGTCCTCCCCGTGGACAGACATGAGCGGCTTCTCGTGGAAGGACGCGCGGTTCGCCGAGTACCGGACCTACGGGCCGGGGGCCGTCGTGACCGCGGACCGTCCGCAGCTGAGCGACGCCGACGCCAGGTCGTACACCGTCGCGAACTACCTCAAGGGCACGGACGGCTGGGCCCCCCACGCCCACCACTGAACCTCCCCCCACAACTTCACATCTCCGCTGGAATCAGAAGAAGAAGAGAGCCGATCAATGAAGATCAGTATCCGCAGAAGCAGGCGCGCTGCCATAGCCGTCGCCCTCGGGTCCGTCCTGGCGCTGACCGCCACCGCCTGCGGTGACGACGGCAGCGGGGCCGGCGGCGACAAGGGCGACGAGGGCAGCGGCAAGGGCAAGATCGTCTTCTGGGACAACAACGGCGGTGTGCGCACCGACATCTGGAAGGAGGTCATCGCCGACTTCCAGAAGGCGAACCCCGACATCAAGGTCGAGTACGTCGGCATCGCGTCCACTGAGTACCAGTCCAAGGTCGACACCGCCATCCAGGGCGGCGGCCTGCCGGACGTCGGCGGTGTCGGCGCGGCCATGCTCGCCGGGTTCTCCGCGCAGAACGCGCTGGAGCCGCTGGACGACCGGCTCGCCAAGTCCTCCCTGAACGGCAAGCTCAACGAGAACATGGTCGAGTCGCTGAAGGCGGCCGGGGGCGGCGACGGGACCCTGTACTCGATCCCGACCTCCGCCAACAACGGTGTGCTGTACTACCGGACCGACCTGTTCAAGAAGGCCGGCCTGGACGAGCCGACGACCTGGGAGAAGTTCTACGACGCGGCGGCGAAGCTCACCGACGCCAAGAAGAACGAGTTCGGGTACACCATCCGTGGTGGAGCCGGGTCCATCGCCCAGGCCCTGGACGCCTCGTACGGGCAGAGCGGGATCACCTCGTTCTGGAACGGCGACAAGACCACGCTCAACGACCCGAAGAACGTGGCGGCGCTGGAGAAGTACGCGGCGCTGTACAAGAAGGACACTCCGGCCGCCGACCTCAACAACGACTTCACCAAGATGGTCGCGCAGTGGGACTCCGGCACGATCGGGATGCTGAACCACAACCTGGGGTCGTACCAGGACCACGTGAAGGCGCTCGGGGCCGAGAAGTTCCGGGGGATCCCGCAGCCGATCGGCCCCGGCGGCAAGCGGGTCCAGGTGTCCAACCCCGTTGACGGGCTCGGGGTGTTCAAGAGCTCGAAGAACAAGGACGCCGCCTGGAAGTTCATCGAGTTCGCCACCTCGCACGAGGAGAACTCGAAGTTCAACGAGTCGGCGGGGCAGGTGCCGTCCAACAACGACGCCGCCAAGGACTCGTGGATCGCGGAGACGGAGCCCACGAAGTTGGCTGCGGCCGCGCTGACCGACGGGTCCACGAGCATTGTTCAGCTGCCGTACTACCTGCCCGACTGGAACACCATCTCCAAGGCCGACAACGAGCCGAACTTCCAGAAGGTGCTGCTCGGGGACATGAGTGCGAAGGACTTCCTGGACACCATGGCCGACCAGCTGAACAAGGCTCAGGCCGAGTGGAAGGAACAGAACGGCTGAGAAGTCGGGTGGTTCCGGTTGTGGGGAGCTGCCGGCCGGTTGTGGCTGGTCGCGCAGTTCCCCACGCCCCCAAAAGCAGAAAGGTGCACCGGACATGTCCCTTACCCGTAGACAGGTCACCGTGGCGGCGATGGCCGCCGTGCCCGTCGCTCTGAGCGCGACCAGTACCGCTCAGGCCGCTCCTCGAAGAACACGCACCCTCTACATCGCCGGTGATTCCACCGCCGCCCAGAAGTATTCCGACGCCGCCCCCGAGACCGGGTGGGGCATGGCGCTTCCCTTCTTTCTGCACAAGGATGTGCCCGTCGCCAATCACGCCGTGAACGGACGGAGTTCGAAGTCCTTTGTCGACGAGGGGCGGCTCGATGTCGTTCTCGGGCTGATCAAGCCCGGTGACTTCCTCCTCGTTCAGTTCGCGCACAACGACGAGAAGACCGCCGACCCGACCCGGTACACCGAGCCCTGGACGACGTACCAGGACTATCTGCGGCTGTACATCGACGGCGCCCGTGCCAGGGGTGCCCGGCCGGTGCTCGCCACGTCCGTCGAGCGGCGCAAGTTCGACGCGAGCGGCAATGCGGTGCCGACCCACGGGGAGTATCCCGCCGCGATGCGGGCGCTCGCCGAGGAGGAGGGCGTGGCGCTGCTCGACATCCAGGCCCTGTCGCTCGCCCTGTGGCAGAAGCTCGGGGTCGAGGAGACCAAGACGTACTTCAACTGGACGGCCACCGAGCAGGACAACACGCACTTCAATCCGCCCGGTGCCATTGCAGTAGCGCGACTGGTCGCCCGTGAGCTCCTGCGGCACCGCGTACTGGCGCACCGGGACGTGTGCCGTCTCGACGCCGAGATTCCCGAGTCCTGGATCACCTGGCCGTCGCCGGCCACCGTCTGACCCCTTCTGTTCTTTCCCGGAAAGTCCTTCCCGAAAAGAGAGCCGCACAGTGAACACACATGTATGGCATGGGCATGTCATAACAAAGAATCTGGTCGTGGCCGGCTGCACCGCCCTCGTCCTCGCGGTCACCGGCACCACCGCCCAGGCCAAGGGGCATGACGTCACCCGTGAGGCCCTCGCCGCGAACGACGGCTGGGGCTCCTACGGCACCGGCACCACCGGAGGCGCGGCCGCCGACGCCGACCACGTCTACACCGTCACCGACTGGGCCGGGTTCAAGGCCGCCCTCGCCGCCGGCGGCAGCGCACCCAAGATCATCAAGGTGAAGGGGACCATCGACGCCGTCTCCGAGGGCTGCGACTCGCTCGCCGCGCCCGGCTATGACTTCGACGCCTACCTGGCGAAGTACTCGCCCGAGGCCTGGGGCCTGGACACCGACCTGAGCGCCGAGCCGGCCGACAGCCCCGAGGGACTGCGCCGCGCCTCTGCCGCCAACCAGGACCAGACCATCAAGGCGAACATCCCCGCCAACACCACGATCATCGGCATCGGCAAGAACGCCGGGTTCAAGGGCGCCAGCTTCCAGATCAAGGCCGTCGACAACGTCATCATCCGGAACCTGACCTTCGAGAGCCCCATCGACTGCTTCCCGCAGTGGGACCCGACCGACGGCGCCAAGGGCAACTGGAACTCCGAGTACGACACCGCCGTCGTGTACGGCTCCACCCATGTCTGGCTGGACCACAACACCTTCACCGACGGCTCCCACCCGGACAGTGCCGCGCCCACCTACTTCGGCATGCTCTACCAGCAGCACGACGGTGAGCTGGACATCGTCCGCGGCGCGAACTACGTCACCGCCTCCTGGAACGTCTTCACCGAGCACGACAAGACGATCCTGATCGGTAACAGCGACAGCGAGTCCACCGCGGTGGGGGACCGCGGCAAGCTCAAGGTCACCTTCCACCACAACGAGTTCTCCAACCTTGTCGAGCGCGCGCCCCGCGTGCGCTTCGGACAGGTCGACTCCTACAACAACCACTTCGTGGCCGACGACGACTACGCCTACAGCTTCGGCATCGGCAAGGAGTCCCAACTCGTCGCCGAGCACAACGCGTTCACGCTGCCGGCGGGGATCAGCGCGGCCAAGGTGCTCAAGCGGTGGAACGTCTCGCCGCTCACCGCCGCGGACAACTACGTCAACGGCACGCTCACCGACCTGATCGCCGTCCACAACGCCGAGATCCCCGCCGAGACCCTGGAGTCCGGCGCGGGCTGGACGCCCACCCTGCGCACGAAGATCGACCCCGCCAAGAAGGTCCCGGGGATCGTCGGCCGCGGCGCGGGCGCCGGCGGGGTCTGCTGACACCGGCCCCTGCGACCGGCCGGGTCTGTTGACACCGGGCCTCTTCGATCGGCGAGGTCTGCTGACACCGGCCCCTGCGACCGGCGGGGTCTGCTGACACCGGCCCCTGCGACCGGCCGGGTCTGTTGACATCCGGCCCCTTCGACCGGCCAGGTCTGTTGACACCCGGCCCCTTCGACCGGCCGGGTCTGTTGACACCGGCCCCCTGACCGGCCGGGGCGGAATCCAGCGGCCGCCCCGGCCACCTCTCCACCCCCCACGCGAGGCACCCCACCACAGAGCCGCGTTCCCAAGGAGCACCCGCATGCCCTCGCACCACGATCGACTCCCCGTGTCCAGAAGGGGATTCCTCCTGGCGAGCACCGGAGCGGCAGCCGCGCTCGCCCTCACGTCGAGCCCCGCACGGGCCGCCGGTGCCCGGCGTCCGTTCGGGCGGTTCGGATCACCCTCCGCCCGCCTCACCCCGCAGACGCTGTACGTCGACCCGCAGGGCCGCGGCGACCACACCACCGTCAAGGACGCCGTGACCGCCGCCACCGGCAGCGGCTGGACCCTCGTCCTCGCCCCCGGCACCTACCGGGAGACCGTCGCCGTCGACGCCACCCGCACCGAGGCCACCTGGATCGGCGCCTCCGAGGACCCCCGGGACGTCGTCATCGTCTACGACAACGCGGCCGGCACCCCCAAGCCCGGCGGCGGCACCTACGGCACCACCGGATCGGCCACCACCACCGTGCAGGCCGACGGCTTCACCGCCCGCTGGATCACCTTCGCCAACGACTGGCTGCGCGCCGACCACCCCGGCATCACCGGCACCCAGGCTGTCGCCATCAAGGTCCAGGGCGACCGCTCCGCCTTCCACCACTGCCGCTTCCTCGGCCATCAGGACACCCTGTACGCCGACTCGATCGCCCTGACCTCCTTCGCCCGCCAGTACTTCGCGCACTGCTACGCCGAGGGCGACGTCGACTTCGTCTTCGGCCGGGCCACCGCCGTCTACGAGCACTGCCACTTCCGCACCCTGAACCGGACCGACCTGGCGGCGGCGCCGTACGGCTTCGTGTTCGCGCCCTCGACGGCGGGGGCCAACCCGCTCGGCCACCTGGTCACCAGGAGCCGTGTCAGCAGTGAAGCACCGGACGCCTACTACAAGTTGGCGCGACCCTGGGTGCCCAGTTCCGACACCACCGCGAAGCCGAGTCTCACCGTCCGCGACACCTGGCTCGGCCCCGGCATCGACGCGCTCGCGCCCTACACCAACATGTCGGACGCCTTCCCCTGGCAGAACCAGCGGTTCGCCGAGTACCGAAACACCGGCCCCGGCGCCCGGATCACCGTCCCGGAGAACCGTCCCCAACTCACCCCTGTCCAGGCCGAGTCGGCGACCCGGGAGGCCTACCTCGGCGACTGGCGCCCCTGGAAGGAGACGTGCTGATGCGCAGACGCACCCTTCTCACGGCCGGTCTCGGACTCGCGGTGGCGGGAGCCACCCCGGCCTTCGCCGGCGGAGGTCACCGCGTCCTCCACGTCCGCCCCGGCGACTCGGTCCAGGCCGCCGTCGACGCGGTCACCGGCCCCGGCTGGACGATCGTCGTGCACCCCGGCACATATCGCGAGGTCGTCAACATCCCCGCCGCCGCAGCGGAGTTGACCGTGCGCGGCGCCGTCCGCGACCCCCGTGCCGCCGTCATCGTGTACGACAACGCCAACGGCACCCAGAAGCCCGACGGCTCCGGCACCTACGGCACCGCCGGATCCGCCACCTTCACCTCCGCGGCCCCCGGCCTCACCGTACGCGACCTCACCCTCGCCAACGACTGGCTGCGCGCCGACCACCCCGAGATCACCGGCACCCAGGCCGTCGCGGCCTACACCTACGGCGACCGCACCCACTTCGAGAACGTCCGGCTCCTGGCCCACCAGGACACCCTCTTCGTCGAGACGGCAGCTTTGGACGTCTTCGACCGGCAGTACTTCCGCCGCTGCTACATCGAGGGCGACGTGGACTTCGTGTTCGGCCGGGCCACCGCCGTCTTCGAGGAGTGCCACTTCCACACCCTCCAGCGGGACGTGGCCTTCACCCCCAAGGGCATGGTCTTCGCCCCCGCCACCGCCCGCGCCAACCCCTACGGCATCCTCGCCGTCCGCTCCCGCATCACCTCGGGCGCGGAGGATGCGGCGTACAAGCTGGCAAGGCCGTGGGTGCCGTCGTACGAGACGACCGCCTGGCCGTCCCTCGTCGTGCGGGACACCCGGATCGGGCCGGGGATCGACCCGGTGACCCCGTACACCAACATGCGGGAGCAGTACCCCTGGCAGACCATGCGCTTTCGGGAGTACGGCAACACCGGCCCTGGCGCGGTGATCTCGGTGCCGGAGAACAGGCCCCAACTGACCCCCCAGGAAGCGCGGTTGCACACCAGGGCGACTTACCTGGGCGACTGGCGGCCCCGTGCGTAGGGCGGCCGCCGCCCTGCTGGCCTGCGTGTGCCTGACCCTGGGCTGGGCACCGCAGGCCTCCGCCGCGGAGCGTGGTCCCGTCGGCTGGGCCTCCACGGGAACCGGCACCACCGGCGGCGCGGGCGGCACCACCTGGACCGTGCACACCCGCGCCGAGCTCAAGGAGGCCCTCGCCAACGCCGGCGACCCCGCCGCGCCCAAGGTGATCCGGGTCGTCGGGGACGTCAACGGCCATGAGGCGGACGACGGATCACTGCTGGGCGAGCAGGACTACGCGCCCGGATACGACCTCGCCCAGTACATGTCCTGCTTCGGCGAGGACGGCACGACCTGGTCCGACACCCGCCATGACTACTGCAAGCAGCAGCGGCAGCTCCGCCAGACCGGCTCCAACAAGGAGAAGGCGCAGATCCAGCTGACCGTGCCGAGCAACACGACACTCGTCGGCGTCGGCGCTGACGCCCGGCTCCTCGGCGTTTTCCTGACGGTCAACACCGGCACCAACATCGTCGTACGGAACCTCCGACTCGAAGCCCCGGTCGACCACTTCACCAGCTGGTCCCCGGGTGACGGCTGGAACGCCCGCTTCGACGCCATGACCGTCATCACCGGCAAGAACATCTGGGTCGACCACTGCACCTTCACCGACGGCCGCTTCCCGGACCGCGAGGCGCCCGTCGGCTTCCACGGCGAGCACGTGCAACGCCATGACGGACTGCTGGACATCGAGGACGGCTCCGACTACATCACCGTCTCCGACACCCGGTTCACCGACCACGACAAGGCGCTGCTCATCGGGTCGGGAGACGGCCGCGGCGACCGTGACCGCGGGCACCTCAAGGTGACCTTCCTGCGGAACCTCTTCACCGACATCGTGCAGCGCGGCCCCCGCGTCCGCTTCGGACAGGTGCACGTCCTCAACAACGTGTACGTGTCCCGGAGCCGGACCCCCCTCTACGCCCTGGGTGTCGGTGTGGAGTCGGCCCTCTACTCCGAGCGCAACGTCTTCCGGTACGACGCGAGCCTCGCCGACTACGGGGGTGAGCACTTCCACGACACCGGCTCCTGGGTCAACGGCCGCCCGGCCCGCCTGAACGCGGAGGCCGCGGGGCTCGGACTGACCGACGACGTGGGCTGGGACCCGGCCGACGTCTACCACTACCGGCCGCTCACCTCCCGCGCGGCGGTCGAGCACCACGTCCTGACGCACGCCGGCACCGGGAGGCAGTATGCGCGGCCATGAGACCGTCGGCCGACGGGCGTTCGTGGTGGGCGCAGGAGCGGCCATGCTGGCCGGGGGAGCGGTGAGCCCCGCGGAGGCCGGGGTGGTGGACGGCCCGCTGCCCGACTTCTACCCGGCGCTCAAGAACCGGCTGAACTTCCCCCTCGCCTGGGGGACTTCACCGGTCCGCGGCTTCGGGGCCTGGCGACGCGCGGCCCGCGCAAAGGTCGAGGAGCACCTCCTCGTCGACCCCGAGACCAGAACGCCGTATACACCCGAGTTCACCGACCGGAACCAAGGCGACGGCTACACAAGGGAGTTGGTCACCCTCTCCCTCACCCGCCACGAACGCGTCCGCGCCGCCCTGCTCACCCCGCACGGCCCCGGACCGTTCCCCGCCGTACTGCTGCTCCACGACCACGGGGCGAAGTTCGACATCGGCAAGGAGAAGCTGGTCAGGCCCTGGTACGACGACACCCGGCTCCCCTCCGCGCAGGGCTGGGCCGACAAGTACTTCAGCGGCAGGTTCGTCGGCGACGAGCTGGCCCGGCGCGGCTATGTCGTGCTGTGCGCGGACGCGCTCGGCTGGGGCGACCGCGGACCGATCACCTACGACCAACAGCAGGCGCTGGCAAGCAACTTCTACAACCTCGGCTCCTCACTCGCCGGACTCATGGCCCGCGAGGACGCCCGCGCCGCAGAGTTCCTGGCCGGACTGAAAAGGGTGGACGCCAGGAGGATCGCCGCCGTCGGGTTCTCCATGGGCGCCTACCGCGCCTGGCAGACCGCCGCGTTGACCGACAGCGTCGCGGCCACGGCGTCCGTCTGCTGGATGACCGGTCTCAGGGAAATGATGGTGCCCGGCAACAACACCCTGCGCGGACAGTCCAGTTACTACATGCTCCACCCGGGGCTGCCCCGGTTCCTCGACTTCCCCGACGTGGCGAGCATCGCCGCACCCAGGCCGATGCTCTTCTTCAACGGCGGGCTCGACCCGCTGTTCCCCGCCGACGGCGTCACCGTGGCGTACGACAAGCTGCGCGCCGTCTGGCACTCCCGCCACGCCGAGGAGCGGTTGCACCTGAAGACCTGGCCCGACCTCGGCCATGTCTTCGTCGACCGCATGCAGGACGAGATCTTCGGCTGGCTCGACTCCGTCCTCTGATCCCCCCTCCCCGAAAAAGCACGACGAAAGGACCCGCACTCCATGTCTCGTCGTACCGCTCTCCTCGCCACGGCCGCCCTCGCCCTCGGCTCCGGCATGGCCGTCCTCCCCACCCAGGCGCAGGCGGCGACCGTGGTCGTCAGCAACTCGACCGACCTGTCCAACGCCATCAAGAACGCCACCGCCGGCACGGTGATCCAGGTCCGCGGCGGGACCTACTACCCGACCGCCACCCTCCAGTCCACGGCCAACGGCAGCTCCTCCGCACCGATCACGCTCACCGCGTACGGCTCGGAGACCGTGAAGATCGACGGTTCGTCGCTGCCCGACGGCGACTGGATCTTCAAGCTGACCGCCGACTACTGGAACGTCTCCAACATGACCTTCCAGAACTCCCCGGACAGCGCGGTGGTGTGCCAGTCCTGCACGGGCACGGTCTGGAACAACATCAAGACGATCAACGGCGGCGACTCCGGGTTCACGCTCACCGGCGACGGGACCGTGAACAACACCGTCAAGAACATCGACTCCTACGGCCACTACGACGCCGCGAACCACGGCGAGAACGCCGACGGGATCGCCGTGAAGTTCGGCTCCGGCACCGGCAACCTCATCACCGGGGCCCGCCTCTACAACAACTCGGACGACGGTCTGGACTTCTGGTCCTTCTCCTCGCCCGTCACCGTCGAGCACACCTGGTCCATGGGCAACGGCGTCAACCGCTGGTCCGACTCCGCCTTCGCGGGCGACGGCAACGGCTACAAGCTGGGCGGCGACGGCGAGGTCGTCGCGCACGTCATCAACAACTCCGCGGCCTGGGGCAACGCCGGCAACGGCTTCACCGAGAACTCCAACACCGGCGCGATCGTCATCAACCGCACCACCGCCTACGCCAACAGCAAGTGGGGCTACTACTTCGCCACCAGCTCCGCCAAGCTCGGCAAGAACCTCGCGGTGAGCAACGGTGGCGGTTCGGTCAACAAGGGCTCCAAGGTCACCTCGTCCGGCAACAACTGGGACAGCGGGATCAGCACCCCCGCCTTCAGGTCGACGGACGCCTCGACGACGTACAACGCCCGTTCCTCCAGCGGCACCCTGCCCGCCACCACGTTCCTGACGACCGGCAGCACCACCATCGGCGCGACCATGAACTGACACCTCCAGGGCGCTTGACCCGTTTTTTACCGGGCGGGTCTCGCGCCCGACAGGGTGACGCGCGTAGAACGTCTGTCATGCATAAGCCATTGCGTATCGCAGCCGTCACCGCGGCCTGTGCCGTCGCCGCCGGCGCCCTCTACGGCGCCGGCGCGGCCACCGCCGGCCAGTCCACGGCCAACTCCACGCAGGAGCCCTACAACATCGGGCTCCTGGTCAAGGACATCGACACCTACTACGGCACCACGGCCGACGCCAACGGCGTCTACCAGGCGTCCGCCACCAGCCCGTACGCCAAGGACCTCGCCGCCATCGACAAGGCCGCGAGAAAGTACATCGACCAGGCCGCCCGCAAGGCCCACCACAAGGGTGAGAAGCCGGCGGTCGTCTTCGACATCGACGACACGCTGCTGCTCAGCCTCGACTACGAGAAGCGGTACAACTACACGTACAACTCGGCCACTTGGGCGGCGTACGTCAACAAGGCCGACCGCCCGGGCGTCTTCGGCAGTGCCGAACTCGTGCAGTACGCCGAGTCCAAGGGCGTCGAGGTCTTCTACAACTCCGGTCTGAGCGAGGCCCAGCGCTCGGCCGCGGTCGAGAACCTGAAGAAGATCGGCGCCGATGTGAACCTCGACGCCGACCACATGTTCCTCAAGAACACCGCCAACCCGCCGTCGTACCTGAGCGGTTGCGCGACCGCGGGCACCTGGACCTGCACGACCGTGCAGTACAAGGGCGGCACCCGCAAGCACATCGAGCAGGACCTCGGGTACGAGATCATCGCCAACTTCGGCGACCAGTACTCGGACCTGGACGGCGGTTACGCCGACAGGACGTACAAGCTGCCCAACCCGACGTACTTCGTCAGCTAGTTCTTCACCGGCCGGATCCCTTCAAGGGTCGGCACCACCGGCTCGATCGAACCGTCCGCCGCGAACTCCATGCGGTCGATGGTCGTTTCACGGTGCATGCCGTCGCCGCCCGGCTTCCCCGGCCCGTTCAGGGCGAACCGGTGATAGACGATGTACCAGTCGTCGGTGCCGGGGACGTTCACCACGGAGTGGTGGCCGGTGGCGAGGATGCCGTACTCGGGTCGCTTGGACAGGATCGTCCCCTTCTTGGTCCACGGGCCGAGCGGGGACGGTCCCGTCGCATAGGCGACGTGGTAGTTCTCGCTGCGGGTGTCGTCCTCGGACCACATGAAGTAGTACGTGCCGTTCCGCTTGATCACGAAGGACCCCTCGCGGAAGTTGTCCGGGGTGATGTCCTCGACCTTCGAGGCGTCGTACGACACCATGTCGTCGTTCAGCGGCACCACATACCCGTGCCCGTTGCCCCAGTAGAGGTACGACGTCCCGTCGTCGTCCGTGAAGACGGCCGGGTCGATCATCTGGCCCTTGAGCGCACCGCCCTTCGCCACCAGCGGCTTGCCCAGCGCGTCCTTGAAGGGGCCCGCGGGGGAGTCCGCCACCGCCACGCCGATCTGCTGCTCGGCGCAGAAGTAGAAGTAGTACTTCCCGTCCCGCTCGGCGATGGCCGGCGCCCACGCGTACTTGTCGGCCCACGACACGTCCGCGCCGAGGTCGAGGATGACTCCGTGGTCCTTCCAGTGGACCAGATCCTTCGACGAGTACGCCTTGAACCGCGTCCCGCCCCAGCCGTTGAAGCCGTCGGTGGTCGGGTAGATCCAGTACTCGCCGTCCAGATAGTGCACATCGGGGTCGGCGGTGAGGCCGGGCAGGACCGGACTGCCCGTCGGCACGGCCTCGACGGTCCAGCTGCGGGTGGTCCCGTCGGCCGCCGTCACCGTGTAGGTCTGCGGCTTGCGGAAGTCCCGCCGGGTACCGGACGCGGGGCTCACGCGGGCCCCCTCGCCGACCGCCAACTCCGGTGCCAGACGGGCGAGATCGGAGCCCGGCCGCATCGGCAGCACGACCTTCGACGCGGCCTCCGTGACGATCGCGTACCCCTTCTGGCCGGAAGCCGTCGCGTCCACCACGGACGTCCCGGACGCCGGATACGCGGCCAGCAGCCGGTCGTACTCCGCCTGCGTCACCGGAAGTACCGTGCCGTGCCGGGGACTTGCGGGCAGCTGGTAGTTCGTGGACGCCGTCCACTTGCCCGAGTCGAGGTCGGTCGTCTCGAAGGGGACGTACCCGCGGCCGCCGTACTCGTCGATGAACAGGTACCACTTCTTCTCGGTGTTGGACTTGAACACCGTCGGACCCTCGCCGCGGTCCATCGCCCCGCTGCCGATGCAGTCCGCGACCAGGTCGTACGTGGTGGAGGTCAGGCTCGTCGACTTCTCGCCGGTGATGAACTTGGCGCAGGGCGAGCTGGAGGTGGGGTCCCGCTCGTCCTTGGTGTAGCGGTAGTAGGTGTCCTTGTACTTGACGACCGTCGAGTCGATCACCGAGTAGCCCGGGTCGTCCCAGACCTTCGGCGCGCTGAAGGTGCGGAAGTCCTTGGTGGTCGCGTACAGCATCTTGTTGTACGTCGATCCCGTGTGCCCGGGGTCGTCGTCGGCGTACAGCTTCGACGCCCAGAAGACCACGTACGCACCGAGGCTGTCGTCCCAGTAGGCCTCCGGCGCCCAGGTGTTGCCCGCGTTGTCCGGGGCCACCTTCACCAGCCGCTGGTCGGTCCAGTGGACCAGGTCGGTGGACTCCCAGATCATGATCGACCTGCTGCCGTGCCGCTGGACGTCGTCCCAGCTGCCGCTGCTGTTCCGGTACATGCGCAGATCGGTGGCGATCAGATAGAACTTGTCGCCCTCGGGGGAGCGGATCACGAAGGGATCGCGCAGACCCTTCTCGCCGGTCGTCGACGTCAGGACGGGCTTGCCCTGGTTCAGCTCCCGCCAGTGCAGGGCGTCGTTGCCACGGCTGAGGGCGTAGCGGATCTGCTCGCCGTCGGCGGTGCCCTCGCCGGTGAAGTAGGCGAAGAGATAACCGGCGTACTTGGACTGCTTCACGGGTGGTGCTCCTGAGTGGGCGGAACCGGGCGGCGCGGTGAGGAGCGCCAGGAGTAGCGAGAGACAGGCGACGAGGAGGATACGTGGGCGCATGTCGCTCCTGCGAGTGTGGGGGTGTGGGGGTTTCTGTTGAGGGCTGTGCGCGCCTTCGGAGTGTTACGAGCGGGAAACAGCACGTCAATCGATGAGCGCGCGATGAGAAGCAGCGAAAGTTTCGGTTGCTTTCGTTGAAGCGCGGCAACCTCGACGGCCGCGGCGGCGACTGCAGGGCATCCCCGTCACCAAGGAAAGGAACGCCCTGTGCGTCACAGCACCGGACGCCACCGCCGGACCCGCACCCTCTCGATCGCGGCGGCGGTCGCCGTCGCCGCGGGCGCGGGCGGTGTGTACCTCGGCCTCTCGGGCGGCGGGGCCGAGGCCGCGTCCTCGACGGTCACCGTCACCGGTACCGCCCAGCTGGAGGCCGCGGTCAAGAACGCCACCGCCGGTACGACGATCCAGGTCCGCGCGGGCACGTACACCCCCTCGACGACCCTCAAGTCCACGGCGAACGGCACCAGTTCGGCGCGGATCACCTTGCGCGCGTACGGCAGCGAGAAGGTGCGGATCGACGGGTCCAAGCTGCCCGCGGGGTCCTGGCTGGCCGGGATCTACGGCGACTACTGGACCGTACAGAACCTCACCTTCCAGAACTCCCCGGCCCAGGGGCTCGTCGTCACCTCGTCCGTCGGCGGTGTCTTCAAGAACCTCGTCACCGCGAACAACGGGGACTCCGGCTTCACCCTGCGCGGCGACGGCACCAGCGGCAACCTCGTGCAGAACCTGGACAGTCACGGCAACTACGATCCGGCCGGGCACGGGCAGAACGCCGACGGGATCGCCGTGAAGTTCGGCTCCGGGACCGGCAACCGGATCACCGGCGCGCGTCTCTACAACAACTCGGACGACGGGCTCGACCTCTGGCAGTTCTCCTCGCCGGTCACCGTCGAGCACAGCTGGGCCTTCGGCAACGGCAAGAACCGGTGGGGGGACAGCGCCTTCGAGGGCAACGGCAACGGATTCAAGCTGGGCGGCGGGGGCGTCACGGTGGCCCATCTCGTCAACAACAACGCGGCCTGGGACAACACCCTCCACGGGTTCACCGAGAACTCCAACACCGGGGCGATCGCGCTGAACCGCAACACCGCCTACTCCAACGCCGAGGCCGGGTTCTACTTCGCCACGGGCAAGGCCCGGCTGGCCCGGAACCTGGCGGTGGGCAACAAGAGGGGCCTGTCCAAGCTGGGTCCGTCGACCGTCTCCGCGGCGAACAACTGGGACAGCGGTGTCGCCACGCCGGCTTTCAGGTCAGTGGACGCGACGACGGCGTACGGCGCCCGCAAGGCGGACGGTTCGCTGCCCGCGACGACCTTCCTGACCACCGGCTCGACCGTCATCGGCACGACGATGAACTGAGCGACGAAACGCCGAAGCGAGGAAACGCCCCGCCTGTCGTCACAGGCGGGGCGTTCCTCGTGCCGGCCGAGGGGGGCTCTGACCGGCGCCGCTGCTGGCCGAGGGGGGCTCAGGCCAGCAGGTCTATGGAGTCGAACGACGTGCCCGCGCTGAGGTAGGCACTGCCGCCCGAGCCGCTCACGATGTTGAGCTTCAGGACGTTGTACTGGGACGTGTCGGTCTTCCAGGCACTACTAGGGACGTTGAAGGTGAACGAATGGTTGTTCCCCCGGTACGAACCCGTGGTGAGAGAGCGGGTGTTGGGCTGGGTGGGAGCCGTGGGAACGGCCGAAACCCAGTCGTTGACGCTCACGCGGGGACGGCCGTTCGCGAACGCGTCCGTGACTCCGACCCGCAGCGTGTGCGCGGCCGCCGCCTGCGCCGCCGTGAGCTTGAAGTAGATCAGGATGCCGTCGTTGACGTCCTTCCACATGTACGCCGGGAAGGACGCCGCCTCGCCGCCGCTGCCGATCGTGACGTTGCCGGTCCACTTGGCCGCGCGGCCGTCGGACGGGTGCGCGTACGTCATCAGCTTGGCGTTCTTGAACTCGCCGGGCGTGCCGTCCCAGTCGCCGAGCCGCCAGACGGCCTTGGCGGTGGACGGGTCACCGGTGATGCTCAGGGAGTGCAGCGTCGTCGTACCGCCCGCCGTCACCTTCACCGAGGCGGTGTGCACGGCGAGTTCGCCCTTGAAGACCGTCATCGTGTACGTCCCCGCCAGCATCCCCTTGCAGGAGAACGCACCCGTGCCCGCCGCGGCCTTCGCCCAGTACTGCGCGTCCGCGTTGGCGAAGCCCACCGTGTACGGGTACCTGGCGTCCATGCCCTTCAGGCCGACACCCGCCACCTTGCCGCGGCCCGACGCGCCGACCCAGCCGGTGATGCCGAGGCCGTCCACCCAGCCCGTGTCGAGCTTGTCGTGGAACAGCGAGGAGGAGGGAGCGCCGCCGTCGGTGAAGGAGAGGACGTACGGGCCCTGGAGGCCGAAACGTTCCGCCTCGGTCTGGGCCTCGTTGTAGTGCAGGATCTCGTAGAGGCCCGCGCCCTTGTCGTTCGAGTGCCGCAGCAGCGAGCGGTAGAACGGACCGCCGGAGGCCTTCTCGTGGTTGGAGCGCACCAGCCACAGGCCGACCGAACCGGTGGTGAAGCCGATGTGGTCGTAGTCGATCGTCCGCTTGCCCGAGTAGTGCTTGGAGTGGGTCGTGCCGTCCGCGCGCCTCCAGACGTCACCGGCCTCGATGATCTTGTCCGAGGCCTCGATCCAGCTGTCCGAGCCCGTGTTGGGGAACATCCCGGGCTTGAGACGGACGATGTAGCGGGTCGCGGTGAAGGAGGCGTCCTTCTTGTTGGTCCACAGGTAGACGTTGTTCTGGCCGCTGCGGGCCGCGTACCACTGGGTGATCGCGCCGTGCACGACCTTGATCAGGACGACCGGCCCGGACTGCTTGACGGTGACCGTGGAGGCCCCGAGGCCCGACTCGACGTGCGAGTTCCGGCCGCCGTATCCCTGGTACTCCTTGCCCCGGTAGACCAGGGACGTGAGATCACCGGTCGCCTTGGAGACCTTGAAGACCAGGGAGGCCCCGGTGTCGACGACGAAGTTCTTGCCGTCGTCCGAGTGGCCGAAGGTCGCCGCGGAGGCGGCCGAGAGGAGACCGGTGCCTCCCGCGACGGCGGCACCGGTGGCGGCGACGCCCAGCGCCGAGGCGCCGAGCACCCGGCGGCGGGTCAGGGGTCTCTTGTGCGTGCTCAAGGGGGAGTGCTCCGTCATCAGGGGGGATCTTGCACCCAGTAAGTTGCCGCTGACGAGGAAAGGGTTGCCGCCCTTACGGAGTTTTTACGAATCGCCTTCCTCGGCGTCGTCGTCCTGCGCCGCGAAGCCGCCCTGCACGGCGAGGTCGTCCGAGGCCGTCTTCGCCGTCGCCGTGTAGCCGTCGTCCTTGGCGTCCCGGCCGCCGCGCACATGGTTGTACTGCCCGGCGAACACCCACTCGCCCTTGGGGACCGTGCGGCCGTCCTTGAGGACCCACGTGTAGACCAGGAAGCCGTCCTTCTCGGCGACCGTCAGCGTGAAGTCGTCCTCGGGCAGCGAGCGCCAGGCTCCCGCGTTGGTGACCCCGCCGGTCTGCGCGATCCTCAACTCGACGGTGAGCGCGGTCAGCTGCTCGGAGGTCTTGAAGGTCAGATTGCTCTGGGCCCAGAACTCGTTGCTGTGCGGGTCGACCGAGCCGTCGGACCACAGCGGCCCGTCCTCGGTGCCGGCGGCCTGCACCTCGGTGGAGGCCGCCGGTGTGCGCGAGGGAGTGCTGCTCGGCTTCTCGGCCTTCCGCGTGGGGGAGGAGCTCGGCGTCGGGTCGGCCGGCGGGGCGGGTGCGCGGCTCGTGGCGTCGGGCGACGGCGTGGGCGACCCCGTGGAGGCGACCGACGTCTGCGCGGGCGTCTCGTCCTTGACGGCGGAGGCCACCGCGTAACCGCCGAGGCCCAGCACACAGGCGACCGCGGCCGTCGCGCTCACCACCCGCACCCAGCCGTAGACCGGCGGCCGGGTCGCCCGGTGGTCGGGACGGGTCTGCTCGCTCATACCGCGCTCGACCCGGGCCAGGATCCGCTCGCGGTTCGGCTCGTGCGCCTCGGCCGCGTCCTGCAGCCGGGCGCGCAGTTCGCCGTGCACGTCCCGCTGCATGGTCATCGGTCCCTTCCTCCGGCGTCACCGGTGCGCACCATCGCGGCGTGCATGTTCAGCGGAGCTTTCTGAGTGCCGAGCAGACGTTGCAACTCGGCCATTCCCTTCGAGGTCTGGCTCTTAACCGTACCGACCGACACACCCAGGGCCAGCGCGGTGTCCTTCTCCGAGAGATCGAAGGCGTGCCGCAGCACGACACACGCCCGCTTGCGGAACGGCAGCCTGCGCAGCGCCTCCTGGACGTCGACCACGCCCGCCACGTCCGGGTTCTCGACCTTCTCCTCGCGCTGGGACCAGAACAGCGCGATGCGCCGGCGCTCACGGACCGCGCTGCGGATACGGGTGCGGGCCAGGTTGGCGACCACTCCACGTGCGTACGCGGCCGGATGGTCGGCCGCGCGGACCCGGTCCCAGCGGTGCCACAGCGCCAGCAGCGCGTCCGCCGCCAGGTCGTCGGCGGCGTCCGGCTCACCGGTCAACAGATGGGCGAGGCGGGACAGTTCGGCATAGTGGCGCTCGAAGAAGGCATGGAACTCCACGGAGGCGGCGTCGTCGACGACTGTGCCCACGGGCTCCCTCTCCCTTGTGTGTCATGTGAATGACATGTGATTGTCCGGGGGTGACCGGGCGGAGATCCGGAAGCGTAGCAGTGATCAGATACGTGTTCTCGTACGGCTCTTCGAACGGTGCAGGGCGGGGTGACCCCCGAATCCGTAACACGGAGAAAACCTGAGGCGCGTTCAACACAGGAACAATCCAGCCAGCATCCGCACACAGATCATTCAGGCACCAGGGAGCAGCGAACATGTCCGTCGACCAGTACTTCAGAATCTCCGAGCGGGGGTCCACCCTCGCCCGGGAGATACGCGGCGGCTTCGCCACCTTCTTCACGATGGCCTACATCCTTGTCCTGAATCCGATCATCCTGGGCAGCGCCAAGGACAAGTTCGGGCACCAGCTGGACGCGGTGCAGCTGACCACCGCGACGGCCCTGGTGGCCGCGGTGATGACGATCATCATGGGTGTGGTCGGCAACCTGCCGCTGGCCCTCGCCGCCGGGCTCGGGCTGAACGCCGTCGTCGCCTTCCAGATCGCCCCGCTGATGAGCTGGGACGACGCGATGGGCCTGGTGGTCATCGAGGGCCTGCTGATCTGCGTGCTGGTGATGACCGGTCTGCGGGAGGCCGTCATGCACGCCATCCCGCAAGCGCTCAAGCAGGCGATCAGCGTCGGGATCGGGCTGTTCATCGCGTTCATCGGCTTCGTCGACGCGGGCTTCGTGAGCCGTATCCCGGATGCCGCGAACACCACCGTGCCGGTGCAGCTGGGCGGTACCGGCGCCCTCACCGGCTGGCCGATTCTCGTCTTCTGCCTCGGGGTCCTGCTGACGATCGGGCTGCTCGCCCGCAAGGTCAAGGGCGCGATCCTCATCAGCATCGTGACCATGACGATCGTCGCGATGATCATCAACTCGATCGCCGACATCAAGGCCTGGGGGCTGACGACGCCGGCCTGGCCCGACAAGGTCGTCGACACCCCCGACTTCGGGCTGATCGGTCACTTCAGCCTGTTCGGGGCCTTCGACGCCCCGGGCGTCGGTGTGATCACCGTCGTCCTGCTGATCTTCACGCTCATCCTGTCCGACTTCTTCGACACCATGGGCACGGTCGTCGGCATCAGCGCGGAGGCGGGGCTGCTGGACGAGGAGGGCAAGGTCCCCAACCTCGGCCGGGTGCTGCTGATCGACGGTGCGGCGGCGGTCGCGGGCGGTGCGGCCTCGGCTTCCTCGGCCACGTCGTACATCGAGTCGGCGGCGGGGGTCGGTGAGGGCTCGCGTACCGGCTTCTCGAACCTGATCACCGGTGGGCTGTTCGGCCTCGCGCTGTTCCTGACCCCGCTCCTGACCATCGTGCCGCTCCAGGCCGCCGCGCCGGCCCTGGTCGCCGTCGGGTTCCTGATGATGACCCAGGTCAAGCACATCGACTGGGACAAGTACGACATCGCGATCCCGGCGTTCCTCACCATCGCCGTGATGCCGTTCACGTACTCCATCACGAACGGCATCGGGGCGGGCTTCCTGGCCTACGTGGTGATCAAGGTGGTGCTCGGCAAGGCCAAGGAGATCCACTGGCTGCTGTGGGGCACGTCGCTGCTGTTCCTGATCTACTTCGCGATCAACCCGATCGAGCAGGTCCTCGGCGTCAAGTAACCACCGGGAACCCTCAGTTCTTGAGAGCCGCCTCCATCATGGCCTTGGCCACGGGGGCGGCCAACCCGTTGCCGCTCACCTCGGAGCGGGCCGCGTTGGACTGTTCCACCACCACCGCCACGGCGACCTCCTTGCCGCCGGCCTTCCCGTAGGACGTGAACCAGGCGTACGGCGTCTTGCTGTTGTTCTCGCCGTGCTGGGCCGTGCCCGTCTTGCCGCCCACCGTGACGCCGTCGATCCTGGCGTTGGTGCCGGTGCCGTCCTGGATCACCGACTGCATCGCCGACTGGAGTTGTTCGGCCGTGTCGGAGCTGACGATCCGGGTCGTGGTCGCCTCGTCGTCGTAGTTCTTGAGAACGTCGCCGCCGCTGTCGGTGATCGTCGAGACCATGTGCGGTGAGACCAGCTCACCGCCGTTGGCTATGGCCGCGGAGACCATGGCCATCTGGAGCGGGGTGGCCGTGACGTCGAACTGGCCGATGCCGGTCAGGGCCGTCGAGGACTTGTCCATGTCGGAGGGGTAGACGCTCTCGTAGGCCCGCACCGGGACGTCCTGCGTGGCGTTGTTGAAACCGAACTTCTCGGCCATCGCCTTCACCTTGTCCTGGCCGAGATCGACGGCCATCTTCGCGAAGACGGTGTTGCAGGAGTACTCCAGCGCGACCCGGATCGAGGCGTTCTTGCAGGGCGCCGAGGAGTTCTCGTTGCCCAGCGGGGTCACCGTGCCCGGCAGGGTGTAGGGGTCCGGGCTGGACGTCTTCTCGTCCACCGAGGAGTACAGACCGTCCTCCAGCGCCGCTGCCGCCACCACCAGCTTGAACGTCGAACCCGGCGGCAGTGGCTGCCGCAGCGCGCGGTTGGTGAGCGGCTTGTCGGAGTCCGCGTTCAGCTGCTTCCAGGCGCTGCCCGCGGTGTTGGCGTCCGTCAGCGAGGACGGGTCGTACGACGGCGTCGACACGACCGCCAGGATCTTGCCGGTCGTCGGGTCGATCGCGACGGCCGCGCCCTTCTTGTCGCCGAGCGCGTCGTACGCCGCCTTCTGCACGTCCGGGTCGATCGTCGTGATCACATCACCGGGCTCGGCCCGCTCGTTGGTGACCGTGTCCATGACGGTCTTCAGCCGGGGGTCCGTGCCGTTGAGGAGATCGGCGTAGATGCCCTCCAGCTGGGTCGGGGCGTACGCCTGCGAGGCATAGCCCGTCACCGCCGCGTACAGCTTGCCGTTCGTGTACGTCCGCTTGTACGCGAGGTCGCTGTCCGTCACCTTCGCGGAACCCGTGACCGCTTTTCCGGCCACGATGATGTTCCCGAGCGGCGAGGAGTACGTCTCGATCGCGTTCCGTCGGTTGTCGTTGTCGTCCGCGAGTGCCTGGCCGTCGTAGAACTGCACCCAGGTCGCCCGGATCAGCAGAGCGAACACCAGGAGCAGCGCGAAGACCGATGCGCGCCTGATCGTCTTGTTCATCCCACTCGAAAGACGATCAGTCACGTACGGATCGTTCCCGAACATCCGCTTTTCTCATCGGACGTTCATCCACGGCTTCTTGTACGACGGTCTCAGGCGTCCAGCGTCAGCACGAACTCGTCGATCTCCGCGCCGCGCGCGTTGGCGTACCCGGAGGCGTGGGTGGTCACCCGGAACCCGCACTTCTCCAGGACCCGCAACGAACCGGTGTTGTCGGCGGCCGCGCGGGCGTACAGAGGCCGCTCGGGCACCTGGGTGACGAGCTCCCGCAGTGCCGCCGTGGCGATGCCCTGCCCCCAGTAGGCGCGGTCGATCCAGTACGTCACCTCGCGCTCGCCCGGCTCGCCGTACACCGCCGCGCTGCCCACCACGTCCCCGTCCGCCAGGACCGTGCGGTGCACGGCGTCGGAGGCGCGGATCCGTTTCCAGTGGGCGTCGAAGGCGTCCCGGTCGGCCGGGTCCTTCGGGGTGAAGGCCGCCATGCGCAGGGACTCGGGGTCGTTCATCTGCCGGAAGAAGACCGGCAGATCGCTGTCGTGGACCTCTCGAAGCGCGATCTGCATGCCTCAGAGCCTAAGCGCTCCGCTGGCTGTGCCGATATGCGGCTCCGCCGCGGGGCGGCGCTGGGTCGTCGATCGGCCGCGGCGCCGTCGTGACTGGTCGCGCAGTTCCCCGCGCCCCTCCAGGGCGCCGCCGAACGGTCGCCGGGGCCGTGCAGGAGCCGGCGACCGGCGGCGATGCGTCCGAGGCACCCCGCCCGTCAGAGCCTACGGGTGGCCAGTGTCAGTCGGTCCCTGGCGTCGAACAGCGCGTCCTTCACCAGCTGTTCGTGGGCCGGGGTCAGTCGCGCCACCGGTACCGAGCAGCTGATCGCGTCCCGCGCGGGCGTGCGGTAGGGGATCGCCACGCCGAAGCAGCGCAGGCCCAGGGTGTTCTCCTCGCGGTCCACGGAGAAGCCCTGCTCGCGGATCTGGTGCAGCTCCTCGATGAGCTTCTCGCGGTCCGTGATCGTGTGCTCGGTCAGCGCCGGCAGGGTCTCCGGCAGCATCTTGCGGACCTGCTCGTCGGAGTAGGTGCTCAGCAGGGCCTTGCCGAGTGAGGTGGAGTGCGCCGGGAGACGGCGGCCCACTCTCGTGAAGGGCCGCAGATAGTGCTGGGACTGCCGGGTGGCGAGGTAGACGACGTTCGTGCCGTCCAGACGTGCGAGGTGGATGGTCTCGGTGGTGTCGTCGGAGAGCCGGTCCAGGGTCGGCCGGGCCGCCGCGACCACCTCGTCACCGTCGATGTACGACGTACCGACGAGCAGCGCCCGCACCCCGATGCCGTACCGCGTGCCCGTCGCGTCCGTCTCCACCCAGCCCAGCTTTACCAGCGTGCGCAGCAGCATGTAGAGGCTGGATTTCGGGTACCCGACGGCCTCCTGGACCGCCGCGAGGGAGTGCATGCCGGGGCGCCCGGCGAAGTATTCGAGCAGTTCAACCGTCCGTACCGCGGACTTGACCTGTGCCCCGCCGCCCGTCTCGCCTGCCGACATCGCCCTTGACCCCTTTGTTGGACGAGAACCAGAGTTATAGACTCCGACAGCATATTCACCATCAGAGACAGCGTTCAGCATATCGAACGTTCCTGGTGGATGACCCAGATACACGTGGAGGGACCCGCGGTGGCAGCAGCACCAGTCTGGAGTGTCGACCCCCGAACCGGGAAGCAGCGCGAACAGGTTGCGGTGGAGGCCACAGCCCAGGAGGTGGACGCCGCCGTCCGCGCCGCGCACGACGCGCGCGCCTCCCTGGCCGACCGCACCGTCCGTGCGGCCTTCCTGCGCACCGCAGCGGACCGGCTCCAGGACTCCAAGGACCACCTCGTCGAGGCCGCCGACGCCGAGACCGCGCTCGGTCCGGTCCGGCTGACCGGCGAGCTCGCCCGCACCTGCTACCAGCTGCGGGCCTTCGCCGACATCGTCGACGAGGGCGAGTTCCTCGGCGTGGTGATCAACCACCCCGACGACACCGCGACCCCGCCGATCCCGGACCTGCGCCGCTACAAGGTGCCGCTGGGTGTCGTGGCCGTGTACTCGGCCTCCAACTTCCCCTTCGCCTTCTCGGTCGCCGGCGGCGACACCGCGAGCGCGCTGGCGGCCGGCAACCCGGTCGTCGTCAAGGCCCACCCCGACCACCCGGGCCTGTCCGAGCTGGTCGCGTCCGTGCTGCGCCGGGCCGCCGCCGAGCACGGCATCCCCGCGGGCGTGGTCGGCCTCGTCCACGGCTTCGAGGCCGGCATCGAGCTGATCAGGCACCCGCTGGTCGCCGCGGCGGGCTTCACCGGTTCCATCAAGGGCGGCCGAGCCCTGTTCGACGCGGCGGCCGCGCGGCCGGTGCCGATCCCGTTCCACGGCGAGCTGGGCTCGCTGAACCCCGTCGTGATCACCGAGGAGGCGGCCGCCGAGCGCGCCGAGGCCATCGGTACCGGGCTCGCGGGCTCCATGACCCTCGGCGTCGGCCAGTTCTGCGTGAAGCCGGGCCTGGTCCTCGTGCCCTCCGGCGCGGCGGGCGACGGCCTGGTGAAGTCCCTGACCGACGCCGTCAGCGACACCGACGCGGGCGTCCTCCTCGACCACCGCATGCGGGACAACTTCGTCGCCGGGGTCGCCGAGCGCGCGGAGCTCCCCGAGGTCGAGACGCCGGTGACGCCCGGAGCGGGCGGCGAGCACACGGTGAGCGCGGGCTTCCTCACGGTGGCGGCGGAGAAGCTGACCACCGAGGGGGCGTACGACCTGCTCCTGGAGGAGTGCTTCGGGCCGGTCACCGTGGTGGCCCGCTACGAGGACGACGACCAGGCGCGGGCCGTGCTGTCCCGGCTCCCGGGCAACCTGACCGCGACGGTCCACCTCTCGACGCAGGAGGCCGCGGGCGAGGGGCGGGGCGCCGAGATCCTGGCGGAGCTGACCCCGCTCGCCGGCCGGGTCCTGGTGAACGGCTGGCCGACCGGCGTGGCCGTGGCCCCGGCCCAGCAGCACGGTGGTCCTTACCCGGCGACGACCTCGACGTCCACGTCGGTGGGCGGTACGGCGATCGAGCGGTGGCTGCGGCCGGTTGCGTACCAGAACACTCCCTCGGCTCTGCTGCCTCAGGAGCTGCGGGACGAGAACCCGCTGGGACTGCCGCGTCGGTTCAACGGGCAACTGGAGCGATAGCGCCGTAGGGGTGCGGTGGATCGTCGGCTGCCGGTCTGTTGTGGCTGGTCGCGCAGTTCCCCGCGCCCCTGAAAACCCACCGGGGCCTGACAGAATCGCGGGATGGACGTCGAACTTTCCGAACTGCCTTTCCCTCTCCGTACGTATGGGCCCGACGGGCACTGGCTCTACGAGGACGGCATCCTCTCCGGATGGGCCGGGCCCCGGCAGGACCGTTTCGTGCCGCCCACTGGGGAGGCCCTCGATCCCGCCTCCGACGCCCCCCGCCTCCTCGGCTCCCCCGAGGGTGACTTCCAGCTGATAGCCCGGGTCACCGTCGGCTTCAACGCGTCCTTCGACGCGGGTGTGTTGTACGTCCATGTCGGCGAACGGGCGTGGGCCAAGCTGTGCCTGGAGAACTCCCCGGCCGTACCGACCGTCTGCACGGTCGTGACCCGGGGCCACTCCGACGACTGCAACTCCTTCACCGTGGACGGCAGTTCGGTCTGGCTCCGGGTCAGCCGCACCGGACGGGCCTTCGCCTTCCACGCCTCCCGAGACGGCAAGCGCTGGACCTTCGTCCGCCTCTTCACCCTCGGCGACGAGAAGGAGACCGACGCGGCCCTGATCGGCTTCATGACGCAGTCCCCGATGGGGGAGGGCTGCGTGGTGACCTACGACCACATAGAGTTCAGGCCGACCTGGCCGGACGACCTGCGAGACGGAAACTGAACACACCCGTCAGCAGCAGCAGACCGGCGCTGATCGCCAGGCTCAGCCGCAGCCCGGTCTCGAACCCGTCGGCGACCAGCACCCCGAACACGGCGACCGCCAGGCCTCCGGCCACCTGACGCGCCGCGTTGAGGACACCGGCCGCAAGCCCGGCCCGTTCGGCCGGTACCGCCTCCAGCATCGCGGCCGTCAGCGGCGGCACCATCAGCGCACAGCCGACGGCCAGCGGTACGAGCAGGACGGAGACCAGGGAGCCGGACGTCCCGGTGTCTACGTACAGCAGACCCAGCAGCCCGGCGACCGCGAGCCCGTGGCCCACCAGGATCGGCAGCCGGGCACCGTAGCGGCCGGCCAGCTTGCCCGCGAACACGTTCGTCACCCCGATCAGCCCCGTCATCGGCAGGAACATCAGCCCGGCGTGGAGCGCCGAACGCCCCTGCACCTGCTGGAAGAAGAGGGAGAACATGAACACCACGCCGTAGAAGGCCACGCTGTTCGCCGATCCCACGGCGACGGCCACGGAGACGGTGCGGCTGCGGAAGAGACCGAACGGCACCACCGGATGGGCCTGTCGTCGCTCGATCCACAGGAAGCAGCCGCCCGCGAGGACGGCGAGCGCGGCGGACACCAGCCCGGTCCGTCCGCCCTCGATCACCGCGAAGGTCAGCGCGGCCAGCGTCACCACCGCCGTCACCTGGCCCGGCAGATCCAGCGGAGCCGGGCGGCGCACCGAACGGGGAGCCCGCAGCAGCAGAACCAGCGCCACCGCACCGACCGGCAGATTGATGAAGAAGATGCCCCGCCAGTCCCAGCCGGTCGTCAGCGCGCCGCCCGCCACAGGTCCCAGCGCCACCGCCACCGAACCGCCCGCCGCCCACACGGCCACCGCGCGCGTCCGGTGGGCCGGTTCCGTATAGGCCTGCCGCACCAGCGCCAGGGAGGCCGGCAGCATCATGGCCGCGGCCGCCCCCTGCATGACCCGCGCCCCGACCAGCGCCGGCAGGTTCGGGGCCAGGCCGCAGACCGCCGAGGCGAGCGTGAACACCGTGATACCGATCGCGTACGCCCGGCTCGCCCCGGCCCGGTCCGAGAACGCCCCGGTGGAGAGCATCAGGGCCGCGAAGGTGAGGGTGTACGCGTCCACCACCCACTGCAGGCCGGACATCCCCCCGCCGAACGCGGAGCCCATGGCGGGCAACGCCACGTTCACGACGGACGCGTCGAGCGCGATCAGGGAGAAACCGAGCAGGGCGGTGGTGAGGGTGAGCGCGGGGGAGGGCGGTCTGGCTGCCAACTCGGGCTCGGGTGAGGTGAGTTGCTTGTCCTGGGGGGTCTGGTCGATGGGCATGGCTCCATACTGCGGATCTACGGCGACGTACAGTAGTGGCCTGAATGCCATGCCCCCGGAGGTTCTGGCCATGCGCCGTGTCGCCGTCGTAGCTCCCTCACCCGTCTCCATGTTCAACCTGGCCATTCCCGAGCTGCTGTTCGGCAAGGTCGAGATCGACGGGCGGCCCGGCTACGAGGTGGTGATCTGCGCGCCCGAGCCGGGGCCGGTCCCGACCACCGGCGGGCTCGACCTGTACGTACGGCACGGGCTGGACGTCGTACGGGACGCGGACACCGTGCTGGTCGCCGGGACCGGGCTGCTGTACACCGCCGACCCGCGCACCGAGGCGGCCCTGCGCGAGGCGGCGGCCGCGGGCAAGCGGATCGCGTCGCTCTGCACCGGCGCGTTCTCGCTCGCGCAGGCGGGGCTCCTGGACGGACGCCGGGCGACGACGTACTGGGGCCACGCGGAGGAGTTGCGTCGCCGCCATCCGGAAGTCGACCTGTGCGGCGAAGTCCTCTACGTCCAGGACGGCCCCGTCCTGACCTCGTCCGGCTACGCCGCCGGCATCGACCTCTGTCTGCACCTCATCCGCACCGACTACGGCGCCGCCGTCGCCAACGAGGTCGCCCGGCTGGCCCTGGTCGCCCCCGTCCGCCCCGGCGGCCAGACCCAGTTCACCCAGACCCCGCTGCCACCCGAGCGGGGCACCGTCTGCGCCGACACGCGGGGCTGGGCCATGCGCAACCTGGACAAGCCGCTCACGCTCGCCGACCTGGCCCGGCACGCGGGCGTCTCGGTACGGACGCTGACGCGCCGGTTCCACGCGGAGAGCGGGGTGAGCCCCCTCCAGTGGCTCCTCCACCAGCGGGTCGAACGCGCGAAGGAACTCCTGGAGACCACGACACTCCCCATGGACCAGGTGGCCCGCGCCTGCGGCCTGGGCACGGCGGACTCCCTGCGCGGCCACCTGGTCCGCAGGACCGGACTGACCCCGAGCGCGTACCGCGCGCAGTTCAGCAGGCTCACAGCGCCCCAGCCGGGAATGGAACCCGCTGCTTGAACGTTCACCGACTCGGCGGAGGGAGTCTCCGTGCCCGCACAGACCTGGAGAGAGCCGAACCATGCGCGTCGAGATCTGGAGCGACATCGCCTGCCCCTGGTGCTACGTGGGCAAGGCCCGCTTCGAGAAGGCGCTGGAGGCCTTCCCGCACCGTGACGGGGTCGAGGTGGTCCACCGGTCGTTCGAGCTGGATCCGGGGCTGGCCAAGAGCGACGTGCAGCCCGTCCTCGCGATGCTCAGCAAGAAGTACGGCATGAGCGAGGCCCAGGCCCAGGCCGGCGAGGAGAACCTCGGGGCCCAGGCCGCCGCCGAGGGGCTCGACTACCGCACCCGCGGCCGTGACACCGGCAACACCTTCGACCTGCACCGGCTTCTCCACCTCGCCAAGGAGCAGGGCAGGCAGGACGAGCTCGTCCAGATCTTCTACCGGGCCAACTTCGCCGAGGAGCGGTCCCTGTTCACCGAGGGCGACGAGCGCCTCGTCGAGCTCGCCGTCGAGGCCGGTCTCGACGCCGACGAGGTCCGCAAGGTGCTCGCCGACCCCACCGCCTACGCCGACGACGTCCGCGCCGACGAGCGCGAGGCCGCCGAGCTCGGCGCGAACGGTGTGCCCTTCTTCGTCCTGGACCGCAAGTACGGCGTCTCCGGAGCCCAGCCCGCCGAGGTCTTCACCAAGGCCCTCACCCAGGCCTGGGGCAACCGTTCCCCGCTCGAGCTGATCGACCAGGGCGACTCCGGCGCGGAGGCCTGCGGTCCCGACGGGTGCGCCGTACCGCAGCAGCACTGACAAACACGCAGGTCGGCGCGGACGCACAGCGGACGTATAAGCGTTCCTTGGTGAAACCACGTAGAAAATCGCAATGGACCGAGAGGTCTTCCGGCCCCACAGTGGACCCATGGAGACCTTCGAGAGCCTCGTCCGCGCCGAGTTCGCCCCGAAGAACACCTTCCTCAACACCGCGAGCAGCGGTCTGCTCCCCGCCCGTGCCGTGACCGCCCTCCAGGAGGCCGCGCTGATCCGCGCCGAGGGCAGGCCGCTGGATCCGCTGTTCGAGGACGTGGAGGCGTCCCGCGCCGCGTTCGCACGGCTCGCCGGCGTCCCGGCCACCCGGGTCGCGGCCGGTGCGTCCGTGTCCAGCTACTCCGGGCTGGTCGCCGCCTCGCTGCCGCCGGGGGCCGAAGTCCTCACCGCCGAGGACGACTTCAGCTCCGTCGTGAACCCCTTCCACACCCGCGGTGACCTCAAGGTCCGTATCGTGCCGCTGGAACGGCTCGCCGACTCCGTCCGCCCCGGCACCGCCCTCGTCGCCGTCAGCGCCGCCCAGTCCGCCGACGGCCGGATCGCCGACCTGCCCGCCCTGCGGGAAGCGGCCAGGACACACGGGGCCCGCACCTACGTCGACTTCTCGCAGGCCGCGGGCTGGCTCCCGGTGGACGCCGAGTCGTACGACTACACCGTCTCGACCACCTTCAAGTGGCTGCTCGGCCCGCACGGCGCCGCCTTCCTCGTCGTGCCGGAGGAGTCCGAGGGCTTCGGCGACCTGAAGCCCGTGCTCGCCGGCTGGGTCTCCGGGGAGATCCCGTGGGACAGCTGCTACGGCCCCGTCGCCGAACCGGCCCACTCCGCCCGGCGGTTCGACATCAGCCCGGCCCTGTTCACCTACGCGGGAACACGCCGGTCCCTCGAACTCCTGGAGGAGTTGGGGGTGGACGCCGTGCGCGCCCACGACCTCGCCCTCGCGGACCGCTTCCGTACGGGACTCGCCGGCCTCGGGCACGCCCCCCTGCCCGCACCGGGCTCGGCGATCGTGTCCGTGCCCGGACTCGGCGGGCGGCAGCCCGAGTTGAGCGCGGCGGGCATCGAGGTGTCCAACCGGGCCGGCAACCTGCGCGCCTCCTTCCATCTCTACAACACGGCCGCCGATGTCGACCGGCTTCTGGAGGCCCTGTCTCCCTGAACCACTGGCGCCGGGCCGCCCGGGACGCTAGGAAGGGCACCAAGGGGTGGTGGTGCCGTGGAGTCCACGGACGGGACGACGTCCGTACAGCAACCCGCAGACGCGGAGCTGCACCGACGGCTGGTGTACGGCGACGAGTCCGCGCTGGCCGAGGCGTACGGGGCGTACGGCGGGCTGGTGCGGGCGGTCGCCATGCGCGTGACCCGCAGCGGAGCCGCGGCCGAGGACGTGGCGCAGGAGGTCTTCGCGCAGCTGTGGAGCAGGCCGTACGCCTTCGACGCGCGCCGGGGCAGCCTGCGCACCTGGCTGTCGGTGCTGGCGCACCGGCGGGCCGTCGACTGGGTGCGCAGCGAGGCCCGGCACCGCAAGGACGCCCGCGCCGACGACCTGGCGCTGCACGCCATCCCGGATGCCTCTCCAGGCCCGGCCGAGGCGGTCGTCGACCGGGAGCGCTCCCTCCTGCTGCACTCCGCCCTCGCCGAACTCCCGCAACCACAGCGGGAGGTGGTGCACCTCGCCTACTTCGCGGGCCGCACCTACCGGCAGGCCGCCGTCGAACTCGGCATCCCCGAGGGCACCGCGAAGACCCGGCTGCGCACCGCTTTGCGCGCCCTGGCGGAGACTTTGGCCGACCCACCCGACCCGGCGTGGGAGAAGGGCGCATGATGGCGGCAGGGGAACACAGGGAAGGGGGCGAGCGGTGACCGATCACGACGGCGTACGAGACCTGCTGGCCGCCTGGGCCTTCGGCGCCCTGGATCCGGCCGAGGGGCGGAGAATCCCACCGCATCTGGCCGAGTGCCACAGCTGTGCGGCGGAGGCGGAACGGCTGCGCGAGACCGTACGACTGCTGGACGGGCCGCCACCGGCCCACCCGGTGCACAACGGCGTCGGCGTCCCCGGATCATCCGCCCTCGACGCCCTCCTCACCCGCGCCCGGCGCACCCGCCCCGCCCCGCCGTCGGTGGCCCGGCACGCCGCCCCTTACGCGGCCGCGGTCGCCGGACTCAACGCGCTGCTGCCCGAGATGGCGGGGCGCTGGTCCACCCCGGTCGTGCACGACTGGGACGTGCACGCCACCGTCGCCCATCTGCTCGCCGCCGACGAACACCTCGCCGTACGGCTGGGGTTGGCCGCCCGGGTGCCCGGCGCGCGCATCGACGAGGACGCGGACTGGGCGGCTGCCTGGGAGCGGCGCACCGCCGAGGTGATCGCCCACGAGTACGGCCGTACGCCCGAGGAGACCGTCGCCGACTGGTCCGCGCAGTCGGCCGCGCTGCTTGGCACCGCGCATGCCCGCGACCCCGAACTCGCCGCCCGGACCACGCTGTTGATGGGGCTCCGGCTGCCCGTCACCGAGCACTTCGTGGTGCGGGGCTTCGAGGCGTGGATCCACACCGACGACATCGGCCGTGCGCTGGGTGTCGTCGTACCGCCGCCGCCCGAGGAGCATCTGGGGCAGCTGGTGCGGCTGGCCGTGCGGATTCTCGGGTCGGCCCTCGGGAGCGAGGCAGCGCCGGTGCTGTTCGCGGTCAGGGGCGGCGAACAGTGGGTGCTGGGTTCGCAGAGCGATCCCGTGGCGGCCGAACTCACCCTGGATCCCGTGGACTTCTGCCTGCTGGTCGGCGGACGGTACACGCCGGACACCGTGCCCCGGAACGCCGACGGCGACGCGGCCGCCGTACGGAACGTACTGGAGCGGGCCGCGTCGCTGTCGTGGCTGTGAGATCAGCCCACCAGGTCACTTCACGGGGGTGAAGTCCCTTGCGCCAATGAACTCGGGGCGCCGGATGGGCGCCGCGAACGGCTCCACGGCCTGGTTCTCCACGCTGTTGAACACGATGAACACGTTGCTGCGCGGGAACGGCGTGATGTTGTCCCCGGAGCCGTGCATGCAGTTGCAGTCGAACCAGGTCGCCGAACCGGCCTTGCCCGTGAACAGCTTGATGCCGTACTCGGAGGCCATCGCGGTCAGCGCCTCGTCCGAGGGCGTGCCCGCGTCCTGCATCTGGAGGGACTTCTTGTAGTTGTCCTTCGGGGTGGCCCCCGCGCACCCGAGGAAGGTGCGGTGCGACCCCGGCATGATCATGAGGCCGCCGTTGGTGTCGTAGTTCTCGGTCAGCGCGATCGAGACGGACACCGTGCGCATGTTCGGCAGGCCGTCCTCGGCGTGCCAGGTCTCGAAGTCGGAGTGCCAGTAGAAGCCGCTGGCCCCGAAACCGGGCTTGACGTTGATCCGCGACTGGTGGACGTAGACGTCCGAGCCGAGGATCTGCCGGGCCCGCCCGACGACCCGCTCGTCACGCACCAGATTCGCGAACACCTCGCTGATCTTGTGCACTTCGAAGACGGACCGGATCTCCTTGGACTGCGGCTCGATGATCGAGCGTTCGTCCGCGCGGATCTCCGGAGCGCTGGTGAGGCGCTCCAACTCCCGCTGGTATACGGGAACTTCGTCGGGTCCGATGATCTGGTCGACGGCCAGGAAGCCGTCGCGCTCGAACGACTCCAGCTCGGCCGTGGCGATCGGCCCCGGCGCGCCGGGCGCCGACCAGACGACCGGGTCCTTGCGCGGGGTCGACACCTCGGTGGCGCCGCGGCTGGGGTACAGGTCGGTGATGGTCGCGGTCATCACACCTCCTCGGGTTCGGTGAGCAGCGGGTAGACGCCGTTCTCGTCGTGGTCCTCCCGGCCGGTCACGGGCGGGTTGAACACACAGATGCAGCGGAAGTCCTCCTTGATCCGCATCGTGTGCCGCTCGTGCCCGTCGAGGAGGTACATGGTGCCGGGCGTGATCGTGTACTTCTGCCCGGTCTCGTCGTCGGTGAGCTCGGCCTCGCCCTCGACGCACACGACGGCCTCGATGTGGTTCGCGTACCACATCGACGTCTCCGTACCCGCGTACAGGATCGTCTCGTGCACGGAGAAGCCGACCCTCTCCTTGGCGAGAACGATGCGTTTGCTCTCCCACGTCCCGGACGCGGCCTTCACATGCCGGTCGGTGCCTTCGATCTCCTTGAACGAACGGACGATCACGGTGTTGCGATGCCTCCTAGGTGGTGTTTCAGACGGTTTCGCGGACGGCACGGGCGAGGATGCTCAGCCCCTCGTCCAGTTCCTCGGGGGTGATCGTGAGGGCCGGAAGCAGCTTCACGACCTCGCTCTCGGGGCCCGACGTCTCGATGAGCAGCCCGAGTTCGAAGGCCCGGTGCGCCACCCGCCCGGCGCGCTCCTTGTCGTGGAACTCCAGACCCCACACCAGCCCGCGCCCGCGGTACTCCTTGATGTCGGCGAGGTTCTCCTCGGTGATGGAGATGAGCCCCTGCTCGACCTGCTCGCCGCGCTTGCGGGTCTGCTTCTCCATCGCGGACCCGTCCGCCCAGTACTGCTCCAGGGTGGCGGTGGCCGTGACGAAGGCGGGGTTGTTGCCGCGGAAGGTGCCGTTGTGCTCGCCCGGCTCCCAGATGTCCAGCTCGGGCTTGAACAGGCACAGGGACATGGGCAGTCCGTAGCCACTGATCGACTTCGACACGGTGACGATGTCCGGCGTGATGCCCGCCTCCTCGAAGGAGAAGAAGGCGCCGGTCCGTCCGCAGCCCATCTGGATGTCGTCGACGATGAGCAGCATGTCCTGCCGCTCGCACAGCGCGGCGAGCGCCTGCAGCCACTCGCGGCGGGCCACGTTGATGCCGCCCTCGCCCTGCACGGTCTCGACGATCACGGCGGCCGGCTTGTTGAGGCCCGAGCCCTGGTCCTCCAGGAGCCGCTCGAACCACAGGAAGTCCTCGACGGTGCCGTCGAAGTAGTTGTCGAAGGGCATCGGGGTGCCGTGGACGAGCGGGATGCCGGCGCCGGCCCGCTTGAAGGCGTTGCCGGTGACGGCCAGCGACCCCAGGGACATCCCGTGGAAGGCGTTGGTGAAGGACACGATGGCCTCGCGGCCCTTGACCTTCCGGGCCAGCTTGAGCGCCGACTCCACGGCGTTGGTGCCGGTCGGGCCCGGGAACATCACCTTGTACGGCAGATCGCGCGGGCGCAGGACCAGGTCCTGGAAGGTCTGCAGGAAGGCGCGCTTGGCGGTGGTGGACATGTCGAGCCCGTGCGTGACGCCGTCCCGCTCCAGGTAGTCGATCAACGCCCGTTTCAGCACCGGGTTGTTGTGGCCGTAGTTCAGTGAACCGGCGCCGGCGAAGAAGTCGAGGTACGCGTGGCCGTCCTCGTCGTACATGCGGCTGCCCTGCGCGCGGTCGAAGACGGTGGGCCAGCCGCGGCAGTAGCTGCGCACCTCGGACTCAAGGGTCTCGAAGACGCTGAGGTCGGGCTGGGTGATGGTCACGACGAATCGCTCCTCGGAGTGCGTGGGGGGTCAGGCGGAGGGGGTGGGGGAACCGGGGGAGAGGGGCCCGATGCGGTAGAGGACCTCGGGGTCGTGCGGTCCGTCGGGGAACAGGCCGGTGTCGAACAGCACCTCGCGCCGCACGGTGGCGCCACGGCGTTCGGCGAACGCGGTGAACAGCCGTTCGGAGGCGGTGTTGCCCGGTGAGACGGTGGTCTCGACGGTGGTCAGTTCGCGCTCGGCGGCGAGCCGCGCGGTCAGTCCGTCGAGCATGGCGGCAGCGAGACCGCGGCCGCGGTACGCCGAGTCCACGGCCACCTGCCAGACGAGCAGGGTGTCGGGGCGGTCCGGGCGGAGGTACCCGGTGAGGAACCCGACCGGGTCCCCGCTCTCGTTCCGTGCGACGGCCGAGGTGGCGGCGAAGTCACGGCACCACAGCAGATAGCTGTACGACGAGTTCAGGTCGAGAACCTCGGAGTCGCGCGCTATCCGCCACAGCGCGGCTCCGTCCGCGACCGTCGGCCGATCGATTTGCAGGTCTGCTTGTACGGCAGTCATGCGAATTGAATTTACCGAGGGAAATTCAAAATTGCATTGCCGGGTGGGGTTCCGTGCGGGGGCTCTGTGTGTTATCACGCGGGCGCGTACGACCGCGCGAGATCTGACCGTTCTGTCCGCCTTTGCCCCACAAATAAGGGGCAAACTGATCAAGATGTGTAACGCGTCACAGCCGTGTAACCTCCACGAGAACTACCCGAATTACGCCGGTTCGCCTTCGCGGAATCTTTGCGTTTAGGTCGAGGGAAAGCGGGCAGAAGAATACGGGAAGCTGTTCTCTGATAAACCCCGGAATTACCTTGGGAATTATGCTCCGGTAACCCCGTCGATCCGTTCCCGCAAGATGTCGGCGTGTCCGTTGTGGCGCGCGTACTCCTCGATCATGTGAATGAGCACCCAGCGCAGACTGACCTCGACGCCGGCCATCGGCGCGTCGCTGATCCGCCCGGTGTCGTCCAGCCGCAGCCCCACGCACACCTCGCGCCCGCGCTCGATCTCCCGCCGCCAGACGGCGAGCGCCTCGTCGAGCCCGCGCTCAGCGGAGAGGGTGTACCCGGTCGGCTCCTCGAAGACGGGCGGCGCATCGAGCCCGCCGACCACCCGCTGGAACCAGTTCCGCTCCACCTCGGCGAGATGCTGCACCAGCCCGAGCAGGGTGAGCGCGGAGGGCTCGGCGGAGGCAAGGCGTACCTGCGCGTCGTCCAGCTCCGCGCACTTCAACTCCAGCGTGGCCCGGTGAAAGTCGAGCCAGCTCTCCAGCATGGGGCGCTCTGCGCCGGTCAGTAAGGGCAGGGGGCGGCCGTCGGGCAGCGTGGCGGGGGCGTCTGTTGTCATGGACCGAGGGTGGCACCGCACACACGGCACCATCCAGCCCCACCCGGCATCTCTCAGCTCGTCCGGCGTTTGAGGACGAGGCCCTTCGGGCCGATGGGGGCCGAGGGCGCAGCCCCCGGAACCTCAGCCGACGACTACCGCCAGGCCTCGTCCGCGGCGCGCAGTGCGCCCTCCACGTCCACGGCCGAACCCTTCTCCGTCAGCGCCGCCCCCAACGCCGCCAGACTCGCCCGCACAGCCCCCCGAGTCGCGTCAACCCCGTAGTGGTTGACCCGGATCATCTCCTTCGCCAGTGCACCCCCACCCGCGGCCAGCGGCAGCGCGGGGTCGGCGGCCAGCGCCCGGGACACCAGTTCCGAGGCGAGAACCCCCGCCGGCGCCCGCAACGTCGTGGCGACCGGCGCGGCCTCGTGGTCCGCGTGGACGTACGGTTCAAGACCGCCCCCCAACGCCCGCGCCCCCGCCCGGGTCGCCGCCGCGGCAGCCCGGTGCCGCCCCGTCACCGCGTCCAACCCGTCCGCCTCGATCCGCTCGACGCACGCCTCCAGCGCCAGCATCTCCAACTGCGCGGGCGCGTGCAGCAACGCCCGCCGGCCGCCGTCGATCCACCGCTCCTTCCAGTCCAGGAGGGAAAGGTACGACCGCCTCGGCGCCGCCGGATTCGCCGCCATCCGCGCCCACGCCCGCTCACTCACCGACACCGCCGAGACGCCCGCGGGACCGCCCATCGCCTTCTGCGCCCCGATCACACACAGGTCCACACCCCACGCGTCCGGCAGCACCGGCTCGGCGCCCACGGAGGCCACCGCGTCCAGGTAGAACAGGGCCCCCTGCCGCCGTACGACCTCCCCGATCTCCGCGACCGGGTTCGTGTTGCCCGTCGCCGCCTCCGCGTGCACGAGTGACACGAAGTCGATCGACGGGTGCTCCTCGAACGCCTCGGCGATCTGGTCGGCCGTCACCGCCGTGTGGAACGGCACCGCCAGATCGATCACCGTCGCCCCGCAGTCCCGCAGCCAGTCGCCGAAGGTCTGCCCGTACGGCCCGGTGATGACGTTCAGCGCGGTCGTCCCCGGACCGGCCGTCCCCCGGATCGCCCCTTCCAGCGGCAGCAGCGCCTCGCCCTGCATGATCACGACGTCCTGCCGGGTGTCCAGCAGCCGGGCCACCCGGTCCTCGATCTCGGCGAAGCGGGCGGCGCTCAGCGGGGCCAGGTCCAGGAGCGGGTGTGTCACGGCGGTGCCTTTTTCTCGGATGGGGTAGAGGTGACGAGAGTAACCGGCGCCCCAACCCGACCGGCGACCACATCGTTTCCCCCCACCGGAGGTCCTCGTGCACACCGTCCCCGGCCGCAGAGCCCGTACCCCGGCCCGTCTCCTGGCCGCCGCCACCACCACGGCCGGGCTGCTGCTCCTGACCGCGTGCACCTCGACCGACGACGGCGGCAGCGGTTCGAAGACCGCCGCGGGCGGGGTCGAACTGGTCAAGGGCGGACAGCTCACCACCTGCACCCATCTGCCCTACCCGCCCTTCCAGTCGGAGATCGACGGCAAGGTGCAGGGCTTCGACGTCTCGCTGGTCGACCTGGTCGCCAAGGACCTCGGGGTGAAGCAGGAGATCCTCGACACCCCCTTCGAGAACTTCAAGACCGGCGCCTTCCTCAACTCCGGTGAGTGCGACCTGGCCGCGGCCGGCATGACCATCACCGAGGAGCGCAAGAAGAACGTCGACTTCTCGGACCCCTACTTCGAGGCCACCCAGGCACTCCTGGTCGACAAGGGCAGCGGGATCACCTCGCTCGCCGACGCGAAGGCGAAGAAGGCCAAGCTCGGCGCCCAGGCGCAGACCACCGGCGAGGACTACGTCAAGGCCCAGGGCTTCGACCCGGTCTCCTTCGAGTCCTCCGACGCCGTCCTCAACGGCCTGCGCGCCGGCCAGGTCAAGGCCGTCGTCATCGACTACCCGGTCGTCCAGGGCTGGCTGAAGACCAAGGCGAACGCCGACGCCTTCGAGGTCGCCGACAACATCAACACCGGTGAGCAGTACGGCTTCACGGTGAAGAAGGGCAACACCAAGCTGCTCGCCGCCGTCAACAAGGCGCTCGCGGACGCGAAGTCGGACGGCACGTACAAGAAGCTCTACGAGAAGTGGATCGGCCCGTACGACGAGTCGGCCGCCTCTCCCTCCGCCTCATGAACGCGGCCGACGCACAACTCCAGCCCCGTAAGAAGGGACTGACGCGGCGTCAGAAGCGCAGCCTGTCCCGCGGTGTCCAGTACGTCGTCTTCGTCGCCGCCGTGATCGCCTTCGCGGTCTCGGCGGACTGGGGGCGGCTGAAGAACCAGTTCGCGCAGGCGGACATCGCCGACCGGATGTTCCCGGACGTCATCACGCTGGCGCTGAAGAACACCGTGCTCTACACGCTGTCCGGCTTCGTCGTCGGACTCGTCCTCGGCATGGTCATCGCCCTGATGCGGTTGTCCTCCGTCGGCCCGTACCGCTGGTTCGCCGGTGTCTACATCGAGATCTTCCGCGGTCTGCCCGCCCTGCTGATCTTCATCTTCATCGGCGTGGCCGTCCCGTTGGCCTTCCCGGGCACGGAGATCATCGGCGGCACGTACGGCAAGGTCGCCCTCGCGCTCGGCCTGGTGGCGGCGGCGTACATGGCGGAGACGATCCGCGCGGGCATCCAGGCGGTGCCCAAGGGTCAGATGGAGGCGGCCCGTTCACTGGGCTTCTCACCGGCCCGCGCGATGGTCTCGATCATCGTCCCGCAGGCGTTCCGGATCATCCTCCCGCCGCTCACCAACGAGTTGGTCCTCCTGTTCAAGGACTCCTCGCTGGTGCTGTTCCTCGGCGTCACCCTGGAGGAGCGCGAACTGTCCAAGTACGGCCGCGACCTGGCCAGTACGACCGCCAACTCCACGCCGATCCTCGTCGCGGGCCTGTGCTATCTGCTGGTGACGATCCCGCTCGGGTTCGTGGTCCGTCGTATGGAGGCCAAGGCCCAGGAGGCCGTGAAGTGAGTACCAGGGCAGAAATCGAAGTACGCGGCCTGCACAAGGCGTTCGGCGACAACGAGGTGCTCAGGGGCATCGACCTGGAGATCGGCCAGGGCGAGGTCGTCTGTGTGATCGGGCCCTCCGGCTCGGGCAAGTCCACGCTGCTGCGCTGCGTGAACCTGCTCGAAGAGCCCACCAAGGGCCAGGTGTTCGTCGGCGGCACCGAACTCACCGATCCCGATGTCGACATCGACGCTGTACGCCGCCGTATCGGCATGGTCTTCCAGCAGTTCAACCTCTTCCCGCACCTCACGGTGACCGAGAACCTCACGCTGCCGCAGCGCAGGGTCCTCAGGCGGGACAAGGCGCGGGCCGCGAAGGTCGCCGCCGAGAACCTGGAGCGCGTCGGCCTCGCCGAGAAGGCCGACGCCTACCCGGCCTCCCTCTCCGGCGGCCAGCAGCAGCGGGTCGCCATCGCGCGCTCGCTCTCCATGGGCCCCGAGGTGATGCTCTTCGACGAGCCGACCTCGGCGCTCGACCCGGAGCTGGTGGGAGACGTGCTCGCGGTCATGCGGATGCTCGCCCGGGAGGGCATGACGATGATGGTCGTCACCCACGAGATGACGTTCGCGCGCGAGGTGGCCGACCGGGTCGTCTTCATGGACGGCGGAGTGATCGTCGAGGACGGCGTCCCGGCCCAGGTGATCGGCAACCCCGGTCATGAACGCACCCGGCACTTCCTCTCCCGGCTCCTGGACCCGGCGATGGCCGACGTGGAGGAAGACGGCGCCAACTGAAAAAATGGGGGCATACGTTCCTCTGCCGTACGCAGCCAGACAACCGCCAGAATCCGGGCATGACGACTCTCGACAAACGGGCGCAGGCGCCCTCGCTCCGCTGCCGGAGGACTGGGAGCGCTGTCTGGCCGTGGCGGCGCACCCGGACGACATCGAGTACGGCACGGCCTCCGCGGTGGCCCGCTGGACGGCCCAGGGCAAGCGGGTCAGCTACCTGCTGGTCACCCGTGGCGAGGCCGGCATCGACGCGCTGCACCCGGACGAGGCTGCCCCGCTGCGGGAGGCCGAGGAGCGGGCCGGGGCGCGTGAAGTGGGCGTGGACACGGTCGAGTTCCTCGACCACCGGGACGGGACGATCGAGGGCGGCCCGGCCCTGCGCCGCGACATCGTGCGGGCGATCCGACGGCACCGGCCTGAGGTCGTGGTGACGGGGGCGTACACCGTCCGGATGGTCGCGGGTGTGGTCAACCAGGCCGACCACCGCGTGGTGGGCCTCGCCACCCTCGACGCGGCCCGCGACGCGGGCAACCGGTGGATCTTCCCCGAGCTGGCCGACGAGGGCCTCGAACCCTGGGGCGGGGTCCGTTTCGTGGCCGTCGCGGGCACCGACCGCCCCACCCACGGCGTGGACGTCACCGGCGAACCGCTGGAGCGGGGCATCGCCTCGCTGGCCGCGCACACCGAGTACACCAAGGGCCTGGGCGCCGGGGCCTTCGAACCGCGCCCCTTCCTGACCTGGGCGGCCCGGCAGGGCGGATCCGCCCTCGGCGTGGCGGCGGCGGTCCTCTTCGACGTCCACCAGCTCGCCTTCGAGGGACCACCGCCCTGGGAACAGTGAGGCCGGCTGGCTAGGGTGCGGTGCATGAGCGATCACGCGGTGCTGCACGTGAAGGGCCGGATCCTGGTCGGCCCCGAGGACGTCCGGGACGAGTTGTGGGTGGTCGACGGGCGGATCTCCTACGACCGTCCCGCCGCCGCCCGTGACGTCCGTACGGTGTCGGGCTGGGCGCTGCCCGGTCTGGTGGACGCGCACTGCCATGTGGGCCTGGGCGCCCACGGCCCGGTCGACCAGGACGTGGCCGAGAAGCAGGCCCTGGCCGACCGGGAGGCGGGCACCCTCCTCATCCGCGACGCGGGCTCCCCCTCGGACACCCGCTGGGTCGACGACCGCGAGGACCTCCCGAAGATCATCCGCGCGGGCAGGCACATCGCCCGCACCCGCCGGTACATCAGGAACTACGCCTGGGAGATCGAGCCCGAGGACCTCGTCGCGTACGTCGCCCAGGAGGCCCGCCGGGGCGACGGCTGGGTCAAGCTGGTCGGCGACTGGATCGACCGCGAGGTGGGCGACCTGGCCCCCAGCTGGCCCCGGGACGCGGTCGAGGCGGCGATCACGGAAGCCCACCGCCTGGGCGCCCGCGTCACCGCGCACTGCTTCGCCGAGAACTCCCTGAAGGACCTGGTCGAGGCGGGCATCGACTGCGTCGAACACGCGACGGGCCTCACGGACGACCTGTTCCCGCTGTTCGCCTCCCGGGGCGTCGCGATCGTCCCGACCCTCGTCAACATCGCGACCTTCCCGAAGCTCGCGGACGGCGGCGAGTCCAGGTTCCCCCGCTGGTCGGCCCATATGCGCCGGCTCCACGAGCGCCGCTACGACACCGTCCGGGGCGCCTACGACGCCGGCATCCCGGTCTACGTCGGCACGGACGCGGGCGGCACACTGCCGCACGGGCTGGTGGCGGCCGAGGTCGCCGAACTGGTGACCGCCGGAATCCCCCCGCTGGAGGCGTTGTCGGCGACGACGTGGGGCGCCCGGGAGTGGCTGGGACGGCCGGGTCTTGACGAGGGCGCGGCGGCCGACCTGGTGGTGTACGAACGGGACCCGCGCGCGGACGTACGCGTGCTGGCGGCCCCGCTCCAGGTCGTGCTGAACGGCCGGGTGGTGCAGTAGGCGCCGTGTGAAGGTGGGCTCGAAGGCGTGCGCGGATGCGCCCCGATGGTGTGAACTCCCTGGCCTGGCCGACACGGGGGCAGCTCCATGACGCCGTACCTCGTGGGCGGCGCGCTGGTCCTGCTCGTGGCCGGCGGGGGAGCGGTGGCACCGGCCCGGCGCCCGACTCACCCGGATGGCGTAGTGGCCGTGTCTCTGCAACCGTGGGATACGAGGGGTGGCCCTGCCGGGGGGTGAGGAGGTCCCCATGCGCACAGCACCGCTCACCGGTGTCGTGGCCGTGGCGCTCACGGTCGCCGCTTTCCTCCTGCTCGGCGACACTCCCGGGACCGGCGCCACCGGTCGCGAGGTGGGGTCGTACTACGACGACCACCAGGCGCAGGTCGCCGTGGGGCTGTATCTCCTGGTCATCGCCTCGGTGCTCTTCGTCTTCTTCGCCGCGTACCTGGCCCGGGCGGTCCGGGACGTCCCGCTCGGAGGCTGGCTGCACCGCGTGGTCCTCGCGGGCGGCGTCCTGCTCGCCGCGGGATTCCTGGTGGGCTCGACCCTCACCCTGGCCCTGCTGGACCTCTCGGACAAGTCCGCGGTGGCCCCCGGGGCGCTCCAGGCGCTCAACGCCGTCAACGAAGACTTCTTCATCCCCTTCGTCGGCGGCATGGGCCTGATGCTGCTGGCCACCGGCCTGGCCGCGGTCCGCGGCACCGGCTCCCCCCTGCCCCGCTGGCTGAGCTGGGCCGCCCTGGTCCTCGGCGTCCTGGTCTTCATCCCCTGGGTCGGCTTCTTCGCCTTCATGCTGGCAGGCGTGTGGGTGATCGTCGCGAGCGTCCTGCTGGCCCGCCACCCCCTTAAGGCCAAAGAGCTCTGAGAGCGCTTTCACTCGCGTCCCCGCTTCAGTGCGGCGCTGTGAAGTGCGTCAACTCACCAGCTTTGTCAGAACTGTTGACCCGTGCATGAAAGCGTTTTAACTTCCTCTTCGCTCCGACCCATCAGGAAGAGGGAGAGTCTTGGCAGTCGTTCGACGAAAACGCTTCCAGAACCGGGCTCTTGTCCTGCTGATGCTGCCCGGCCTCGCCTACTTCCTGCTCTTCCACTACGGCGCGCTGGTCGGCAACGTCATCGCGTTCAAGGAGTACGTCCCCTTCGACGGCCTCTGGGGCAGCCCCTGGACCGGACTCGCCAACTTCCAGCGGATGTTCGAGGACACCGCGTTCTGGGACTCGGTGCTGAACACGGTGTGGATCGCCGTCCTCCAGCTCGTCTTCTACTTCCCCGTCCCGCTCGGCCTCGCCCTGCTGCTGCACAGCCTCACCCGGAGCACCGTCCGCCGGTTCGTGCAGTCGGTCGCCTATCTCCCGCACTTCATCTCGTGGGTGATCGTCGTCGCGCTCTTCCAGCAGGTCCTCGGCGACACCGGGCTGCTCAACTCCGGCCTGGACGGCATGGGTCTGCACACCGTCGACATCATCGGCAACCCCGACGCCTTCAAGCCGCTCGTCGTAGCCCAGGTCATCTGGAAGGACGCCGGGTGGGGCACGATCATCTTCCTCGCCGCCCTCGCGCAGGTCGACGAGCAGCAGTACGAGGCCGCCGCGATCGACGGAGCGGGCCCCTGGCGGCGCTTCTGGCACGTCACCCTGCCCGCCATCCGCCCGGTGATCGTGCTGCTGCTGATCATGCGACTCGGTGACATCCTCTCCGTCGGCTTCGAGCAGATGCTCCTCCAGCGCGACGCGGTCGGCCCGGAGGCCTCCGAGATCATCGACACCTTCGTCTACTACCAGGGCATCGTCGGCGGCGACTACGGATTCGCCGCCGCGGCAGGCCTGTTCAAGGGCGTCGTCGGCGCCCTCCTCGTCTACGCAGCCAACAAGGTCGCCCACCGCCTCGGCGAACAGGGGGTCTACAAGTGAGCAGCCCCACACGGCCCGGCTGGATGGAGAAGCCGAAGCCCGTCACCCAGGCGGGCAAGGCGGTGGCCCTCGCCGCCGTCGTCCTCCTGGTCTGCGTCCCCTTCCTCGTCATCGTCTCGACCTCCCTCGCCTCCACCCAGGAGGTCGTCGACAACGGCGGCTGGGTGCTGTGGCCGACCGAGCCGAGCCTGAAGGCGTACCGCGACATCCTCGACGGCGGCATCGTCACCCACGCCCTCGGTGTCAGCGTCGGTGTCACCGTCGTGGGAACCGCACTGAGCCTCCTGTGCACGGTCACCCTCGCCTACGCCCTCTCCCGCCCGGGAGTCTTCGGCGGCCGCCCCGTCCTCCTCCTCATCCTGTTCACCTTCCTCTTCCCGCCCGGCATGATCCCGAGCTTCCTGCTGGTCAAGGAGCTGGGCCTGCTGGACAGTTACGGCTCGCTGGTGCTGCCGGTCCTGGTGAACGTCTTCAACCTGGTCGTCCTGCGCGGCTTCTTCCAGGGCATCCCCGAGGAGCTGTACGAGGCCGCGCGGCTCGACGGGGCGGGGGACTGGCGGGTGCTCGTCTCCGTCGTACTGCCGCTGTCCAAGGCCGCGTTGGCCGTCGTGGGACTGTTCTACGCGGTGGCCTACTGGAACTCCTGGTTCTACGCCTCCCTCTACCTGGAGAGCGACCACTGGCCCCTCCAACAGGTGCTGCGCACCTACGTGGTGGCCGGTTCCGGGCTCACCGACGCCACCACCGGCGAGGGCACCGTCACCGCTCCGCAGACCGTGCAGATGGCGGTCCTGGTGATCGCCACCGTGCCGATCCTGCTGATCTATCCCTTCCTGCAGAAGTACTTCACCAAGGGCGTGCTCACCGGCGCCATCAAGAGCTGACCCCAGCCGACGCAAGCCGACACGAGGTGATTCACCCATGCCCAGCCTGTCCCGACGCACCCTGCTGCTGTCCGCGGCGGCGGTCTCCGTCCCCGGTGCGCTGACCGCCTGCTCCACCGGCTCCGGCGACAGCGACGTCTCCAACGCGGGGAAGAAGCTGGCCCCTTGGCCCGCGTACAAGGCCGCGAGCGGTCCCAAGCCGGACCTCGCGCCCACCGAGGCGGGCGTCCAGGCCGGATACACCGCCTACCCCGCCGACCTCGTCCGGTCCGTCGCCCGCACGCCCGGGGACGGCTCGACCGTCAAGGTGATGTCGGTGTCCTTCGGCACCCCGCCCAAGCCGGCCTCCGCCAACCGCTTCTGGGCGGCCGTCGAGAAGGCGCTGGGCGTGAAGATCGAGTACACGATCGTCTCCCAGGCCGACTACCAGAAGAAGATGGCCACGGTCATGGCGGGCGACGCCGACAGCCTGCCCGACATCATCAACCTGTTCTCCGGCTTCGTCCTGCCCCGCGAGGCGGAGTTCGTGCAGCGGCGGGCCGAGGACCTCACGCCGTACCTCTCCGGCGACGCGATCGCCGACTACCCCAACCTCGCGAACATCCCCACCCACGCCTGGAAGGACATGGGCCGCATCGGCGGCCGCCTCTACGGCCTCCCGCTGGAACGCCCGCTGCCCGGCTCCACGCTCTGGCTCAACCAGGGCATGTTCACCGACGCCGGCATGAAGGAGGGCTGGACCTCCGAGGACTTCGCCGCCGTGGCCAAGCGGGCGACCAGCGGTCGTACCTACGCACTCGGCGCTGCCCAGGGCTCCCTGTTCGGCAACGCCGTGCACTCCGCCGCCCACAACGCGCCCCAGAACTGGGCCGTCACCAAGGACGGCACCTTCCAGCCGGGCTGCGCCGACGAACGCTACAAGGCCGCCATCGCCTACCAGGCCCAACTCCGCAAGAACGGCTCCTACTACCCCGACGCCACCTCGGTCTCCCAGATCGACCTGACCACCCTCTACTACAACGGCACCGTCGGCTCCATGCAGGACGGCTTCGGCGCCTACCTGCCCAAGTACCGTGAGTCACAGGGCAAGTTGACCCCGGCCGCCGCACTGCCGTACAGCGTGGGCGGCGAGCCCGGCGGGATCGTCGCCGCCCGCCGCTCCTTCGGCTACACCGTCCTGAAGAAGGCGAAGAAGGAGCGCGTCGAACTGCTCCTGCGCATCCTCGACTACCTCGCGGCCCCCTTCGGCAGCCAGGAGTGGGAGCTCGTCCACTACGGCGTCGAGGGCACCCACTTCACCCGCGGCAAGGACGGCTCGCCCGAGCCCACCGAGCTGGGCGAGGTCGAGAACAACACCAACCTGCCGCTGAAGTACCTCGCCGAAGGCCCCCAGGTGCTGTTCGTGCCGGGCATGCCCGACGCCGTACGGGCCCTGCACACCTGGCAGCGGAAAGTGGTGCCGTACGCCATCCGCGACGCCTCCTTCGGACTGCAGTCCCGGACCAGGAACGCCCAGGGCACCACCCTCAAGGCGCTCCTCGACGACACGGTCACCGGGATCGTCGCCGGGCGGCTGCCGCTGTCGGAGTGGGACGGGGTGGTGAAGAAGTGGCGGGACCAGGGCGGCGACAGAATGGCCGGGGAGTTCGCGAAGGACTACGCGGCCAACACGTGAGGCGCCGCCGGTGCAACAGAAGGCGCGGGGGATGGAGAACGGGATGACGGGCAAGGGGCGGGTCACGATCCGCGAGGTCGCCGAGCGGGCCGGAGTGTCCATGGCGACGGCCTCGCGGGCCCTCAGCGGCAACCATCCGGTGCCGACCGCGACCCGGGCCCGTGTCCTGCGGGCCGCCCGCGAACTCGACTACGTCGCCAACGCGCACGCCCGGGCGTTGGTCGGCGGCGGCCGGAAGATGGCCGCCGTCGTCGTCCGGCAGGTCACCAGCCCCTTCTACGCCCAGGTCGCCGAGGGGGTGGAGGCCGAGGCCGCCGACCGCGGATGGCTGTGCGTCGTCGGGGCGACCGGCGGGGACCCGCAGCGGGAGATGGAGTTCGTGCAGCTGATGCGGGAGGAGGGGGCGCGGCTGGTGATCCTGGTCGGGGGTGTCGTCGAGGACGAGGCGTACCGCTCCCGCGTGGCCCACTACGCGCAGGCCCTCGACGCCACCGGGGCGCGGCTCGTGCTGTGCGGCCGTCCCGCTCCCGATCCCGAGATCCCGGCGCTGGTCGTCGAGTTCGACAACGAGGCGGGGGCCCGGGCGATCACCGGGTATCTGCTGTCGGCGGGGCATCGACGGATCGTGTTTCTCGGTGCGCTGCCCGGCAACACCGCGCTGGACGCCCGGGTGGCCGGGTACCGGGCGGCGCTTGCCGAACACGGGGTGCCTGCGGAGGCGGCGCGGGTTGTCGACTGTGGGTTGGGGCGGGCGGCGGGATTGCGGGCGATGGGTGAACTCCTCAAGGAGACAAGGGAGTTCACAGCTGTGGTGGCCGGGGACGACATGGTCGCGGCGGGGGCGTTGCGTGCGATCGCCGACGCCGGGTTGCGGGTTCCTGAGGACATCTCCGTCGTCGGGTACAACGACATTCCGCTCGCTGAGGACTTCAACCCGCCGTTGACGACGGTACGGACTCCTGCGGAGGAGCTGGGCCGTGCTGCGGTGCGGATCGCTCTGCGTGATCCGGACGGTGCGGCGGGATCCCGTCATCTTCTCGGTACGCACATCGTTGTGCGCCAAAGCGTCGCTGCACCAGGAAGGTTGTCGGGCGGCTGCGGGTGATTCGTGGCTGGTCGCGCCCCGCGGCGGAGCCGCATATCGATACAGCCCCGCGCCCCTGAAGGGCGACACTCTCACCCTCGATCAACGGAGGACCGGAAACCGTATGACCGCGCCGCACGTCTCGTTCGTCCCCCCGGCCGACCCGCTCCTCTCCCCCCTCACCGGCTGGACCCGCGCCCACTGGGAAGCTCTCGCCGACCGGCTGCTCGACGGGATCCTGCCCTACGCCACCCCCGGGTTCGCGCAGTACCGGCTGCCCGGGCCGCCCAGTCACTCCGGGGCCTGGTCGGACGGGCTGGAGGGGTTCGCGCGGTCGTTTCTGCTCGCCGCCTTCCGGATCGCGGGATCCGAGGGCCGTGTCGGCCCCGAGCTCATCGAGCGGTACGCCGCCGGGCTCGCCGCCGGGACCGATCCGCACCACCCCGAGCACTGGCCGCCCATCGCCGACCGCGCCCAGCCGATGGTGGAGGCGGCCTCCGTCGCCCTCGCGCTGCACGAGTCCCGGCCCTGGCTGTGGGACCGGCTCGACGACGGAGTGCGTGGCCGAGTGGTCGAGTGGCTCGGCCACTTCGTCGGGGCGATCGCCAACGACTCCAACTGGCGGCTGTTCCAGGTGATCACGGAGGAGTTCCTCGCCTCCGTCGGCGCCCCGCACAGCCGGGAGGAGATCGACTCCGGACTCGCCCGGCTGGACGACTGGTACCGGGGCGGCGGCTGGTACACCGACGGGGACGGGAAGAAGTTCGACTACTACAACGGCTGGGCGCTGCACCTGTACCCGGTGCTGTGGTCCCGGATCGCCGGACCGCGCGCCGACCCGGACACCGTGGCCCGCCACCGCGCCCGGCTGCGTGAGTTCCTCGGCGTCCACCAGCACTTCTTCGGCTCCGACGGCGCCCCCGTCCACCACGGCCGCTCCCTCACCTACCGTTTCGCGGCCACCGCCCCGCTGTGGGCCGGCGCCCTCGCCGACGCCACCCCCCTCCCGCCCGGCCGGACCCGCCGCCTCGCCTCCGGCGCCCTGAAGCACTTCACCGAGCGGGGCGTCCCCGACGAACACGGTCTGCTCACCCTCGGCTGGTACCGGCCGTTCCCGGGAGTGCTCCAGCGCTACTCGGGCCCCGCCTCCCCGTACTGGGCCAGCAAGGCCTTCCTCGGACTGCTGCTGCCGACGGACCACCCCGTGTGGACGGCCCCCGAGGAACCCGCCCCCGTCGACACCACCGACTCACTCCTCGCCCTGCCCGCCCCCGGCTGGCTGATCCACTCGACCACGTCCGACGGCATCGTCCGCCTCGTCAACCACGGCACCGACCGCCTCCCGCCCCCGCCCGCGACGGACACCGACAGCCCGCACTACTCCAAGCTCGCCTACTCCACCGCCACCGCCCCCGAAACCCCCCTCGGCCCCGACAACCACCTGGCCCTGCTCGCGCCCGACGGCACCCCGTCCCCACGCGGCCGTATCCATCCACTGGGCTGCGAGGGCCGTACGGCGGCCTCCTGGCACGAGGCGTACGGGCACCGTGTCGAAACGGTGAGTGTGGTCCACGGACCGTGGGAGATCCGCGTGCACCGCATCGACCCGGCCGCCGACTCCCCTGTGCGGGAGGGTGGTTGGGCCCTCGCCGACGACACCGCGCCGCCCGTCGCCGAGTCCGGGCCCGGCTGGGCACTGACCCGCCGCGCCGACGGGCTGACCAGCGCCGTCGTAGGGCTGTACGGGTGGGGCGAGGGCGCCGGGACGGTCGTAGCGGCCGAAGACACGAACGCGTACGGGCGGTACTCGGCGACCCCAGTCCTCGAAGGCACCGGACCGCTCCTGGTCACCCTCGTGATGCTCGGCACCGGGCCGCACACCGGGGCGAGCGCGCGGGTCGATGCCGAGGGGGGCGTGGAGGTGCGGTTCCCGGACGGGGTGCGGGAGCGGGTGGGGGCGTAGGCCCGGGGAGGGGGCACTTCCCGGAGTCATCAACCCCGCGTCAGGGTCACCGCCTGATCCAGCGCCTGCAGGAACCCGTTCACCGTCGCCCGGTCCCGCACCGCGAGCCGCAGCCACTCCTCGTCCAGCCCCGGGAACGTGTCCCCGCGCCGCACCGCCCAACCCAGGTCGCGCAGATGCCGTCGTACGGCGGTGGCCTTCGGCAGGCGTACGAGGACGAAGGGGCCCTCGGCCGGTTCGACCACCCGGAGCCCGTCCGGCCCGAACTCCCGTAGCCCGGCGACGAGATGGGTCCGGTCGGTGGCGATGCGGTGGGCCGCGTGGGCCGCCTCCGCCAGGGCCCGGGGCTCCATGCAGGCCCGGGCCGCCGCGAGGGCCGGGGTGGAGACCGGCCACAGGGGCTGGGCCCGTTCCAGGTCGGCGATCGTCTCCGGGGCGGCGAGGACGTAACCGATGCGGAGACCGGCCAGGCCCCACGTCTTCGTCAGGCTGCGCAGGACGACGAGACCGGGCACGTCCGTCCTGCCCGCCAGCGCCTCACGCTCACCCGGCACCGCGTCCAGGAACGCCTCGTCCACCACCAACGTCCGCCCGAGACGGGCCAGTTCGGCGATCGAGGCGGCCGGATGCAGGACCGACGTGGGATTGGTCGGGTTCCCGACGACCACCAGGTCGGCGTCCTCGGGCACGGCCGCCGGATCGAGCCGGAAGCCGTCCTCCTCCCGCAGCAGCACCCGGTCGACCACATGCCCGGCGTCCCGCAGTGCCGCCTCCGGCTCGGTGAACTGCGGGTGCACCACCACCGGATGACGGATCGTCAGCGCGCGTGCGAGCAGCACGAAGGCCTCCGCGGCACCCGCGGTCAGCAGCACCCGCTCCACGGGCACCTCGTGCCGGGCCGCCACCGCCGCCCGCGCCTCGCGCCCGTCGGGATAGGCCGCGAGCCCCGTCAGCGACCCGGCGATCCGCTCCCGCAACCACTCCGGGGGAGTGTCCGCGCGGACGTTCACGGCGAGGTCCGTCAGCCGCGCACCCTCGTCCCGCACCTCGGCGTCGCCGTGGTGCCGCAGGTCGTGGCCGCTGTCGGCCCTGTCAGTGCGCATGGGAGTGGGCGCCGTGGTGGTGGCCGTGGTGATGGTGGTGACCGTCGTCGTCCGGATGGAAGTGCGGTTGCTGCGGCAGACCCACCTTGTCCTCGAAGCCGGGCAGCGCGATGCGGTACACACACGAGTCGCAGTTCATCCGCAGATCGCCCTCGACCGCCTCCCGGTACCGCTCCATCACCAGGTCGAGCAGCTCCGGCTCCGGGCCGATGACCTCCGCCGAGCGCACCTCGACCTCCGGATGCGCGGCCGCCCAGCCCTCGGTCTGGTGCTTCACCCGGTCCGGCAGGATCCCGGTGAACAGGAAGTAGGGCAGCACGACGATCCTGCGCGCCCCCAGCGCCACACACCGGTCGAGCCCGCTCGGCACGTCCGGCGCCGCCAGCGACACGAACGCCGTCTCCACGCCCGCGTATCCGCGCCCCTCCCACAGCAGCCGGGCCGCCTTGAACACCTCGGCGTTGGCGTCCGGGTCCGTGGAGCCCCGGCCGACGAGCAGCACGGTCACATCAGCCCGGTCCATGGGGGTACGCCCCCCGGTGGCGCCCAACGCCTCGTCGAGCCGCCGCTCCAGCACGTTCAGCAGCGCCGGGTGCGGACCCAGCGGCCGCCCGTACGTGTAGGAGATCCCCGGGTGCCGCTCCTTCTCACGGGACAGCGCGGCCGGGATGTCGCCCTTCGCGTGCCCGGCCGACACCAGCATCAGCGGTACGGCGGCGAAGCGGCGGACACCGCGCTCCACCAGCTCGCTCACCGCGTCGCCCAGCGGCGGCGGGGACAGCTCGATGAAGCCTCCAGCGACGGGCAGTTCGGGGTGGCGGGCCCCCAGCTCCCGGACGAAGTCACGGAACGCCTCGGCTCCGGCATCGTCCCGGGTGCCATGACCGGCGATGAGCAGGGCGGGCGGCTGGGTGGTCACGATGTCTCCTCGGGAAGCGAAAGGGGTTGTTCCAGCAGGGCGTCGGCCGTACGGACCGCACGAGTCACCGGGTGCCCTCCTGCCAGCGGTAGCCGCGCGGTGTCACCATGCGGCCCGCGATGTCGCGGGTCGCCGTGTTGCCCACCGTCACGACCGTCATCATGTCGACCGTCGCCGGGTCCAGTGCGGCCAGGGTCGTCAGTCGACCGGACTCGTCCGGCCGCGACGCGTTGCGTACGACACCGACCGGCGTCGTCGGTTCCCGGTGCTCGGCGAGGATCGCCAGCGCCTTGGGCAACTGCCAGTCCCGGCCCCTCGAACGGGGATTGTAGAAGGTGACCACGATGTCCGCCTCGGCCGCCGCCCGCACCCGCCGCTCGATGACCTCCCATGGCGTGTGCAGGTCGGAGAGGCTGATGGACACGTGGTCGTGGCCCAGCGGGGCACCGAGGATCGCGGCGGCGGCCAGCGCGGCCGTGACCCCGGGCACCCCGACCACGTCGATGTCGTCGGAGGCCTCGGCGAGCGCGGGGGAGGCCATGGCGTACACGCCGGCGTCCCCGCTGCCGATGAGCGCGACCGCCTGCCCCTCGCGGGCCTCGGCGACGGCGGTCCTGGCCCGCTCCTCCTCGGCCCCGAGCCCCGACTCCAGGACCCGGGTCCCGGGCCGCAGCAGATCACGGATCTGGTCGACGTACTGGTCGAGTCCGACCAGCACCGAAGCCCGCTGGAGCTCCGCCTTCGCGCGGGGCGTCAACAGGTCCCGGGCACCCGGGCCGAGCCCGACGACCGCGAGCCGGCCGCGCGCGGGAAGCCGTACGACAGCGCAGGTCGCCATGGCGGGCCGGGCGGCCGACTTCTGCTTGGGGACGAGGAGTTCACCACCGCCGACGAGCGCGGCGGCCTCCGCGACCGACGGTGTGCCGACGGCGGCCAGGGGCGCGTCCGACGGGTTGGGCACCTCGACGGCGGCCAACTCCTCGGCGGAGTAGGTGACCAGGGGCACACCGAGCCGCTCGGCCGCCGCCACGATCCCCGGCTCCTCCGACTTCGCGTCCACGGTGGCGAGTTCGGCGACACTGCGCACGGACAGCCCGGCCGCCCGCAACGAGCCCTCGACCAGCTCCAGCACCTCGTCGACCGGAGCACCCCTGGAGGCGCCGACGCCGACGACGAGGGTGGGCGGCCGCAGCAGGACCTCCTGCGGGGACGGTTCGACGAGACGGTCCGTGACACGGATGCCGTACGCCCCCTCCCCGGCGACCGGCAGCGCGGGCAACGGCCAGCCCGACTCGTTGTGCAGGGCGACGGGCTCACCGTCCAGAAGCGCCCGCGACACGGCCGCCACCGCACCCTCCACCGGCAGCCCGAGGGTGTCGAGCCCCGGCACCCCCACGGCGTCGGTCGCGGTCGTCACCACCGGCTGGGCTGCCAGCAACTCCCCGACCTCACGGGCGAGTTCATTGGCACCGCCGCCGTGCCCGCCGACCAGGGACACGGCGAACCGCCCGCCCTCGTCGACACACACCACACCCGGGTCGGACGCCTTGTCGCCGAGCAGCGGCGCGACCAGCCGTACGACCGCCCCCGTGGCCAGGAAACACACGAGCTGCTCGCACTCCGCGAACGCCCGCCGTACGGCGTCCCCCACGGGCCCGTCGTACACGCGCGTGCGCTCCGGCCAGGCCGCGGCCAGCCGGTCGCGCGCCACCGCCCCCGCCGCGGTGGCGGAAATAAGGCCGATCACTGAGCAACTCCCTCTCGGTACACGGGGTTTCTCTCTCCCCACAGCAGGAAAACCGGATTGGTCGCCGCGAGCCGGGTCACGTCCCCGGGCAGCGGTGCCAGCCGGGACGACTGGAGCAGTACGCCGTCGCAGTCCAGCCCGGCGCCGGTGAGCGCCGCGCGCACGGCCGGCACGCGGTCCAGCGTGGCCATGGCGACCACGACACTCCGCCGGGCACGGGGGGCACAGGCGGCGACGATCTCGGGCAGCTCATGTCCGCCGCCACCGACGAACACGGCGTCGGGATCGTCTTCGAGCCCTGCCAGCGCATCGGGTGCGCTCCCGTGCACGACCTGTACGTCGACCCCGTGCGCGGCCGCGTTCGCGAGGATCCGCTCGACCCCGTCCGCAGCCTTCTCGACGGCGACGACGGCGGCACCGAGCCGCGCACACTCCACAGCCACGGACCCGGACCCGGACCCGACGTCCCACACGAGCTCCCCGAGCCGCGGCCCGATCCGCGCCAGCGCGAGCGCCCGCACCTCGAACTTGGTGATCATCGAGTCACGGTGGGTGAACTCGCTTTCCGGCAGGGCCCATTGGGTGGGAGCGGCGGGCGGCCCAGAGACGGTACGCACGCCGCCAAGCGCCCGCGCCTCGTCGAGACACAGAACGACATTCACGGCAGACCCCCAGTCCCGGGCGGCGGCTTCGACGGGGCTGACCCGTTCGACACGCTCATCGCCGCTTCCCAGGCCGGAGGCGACCACGAGAACGCGCCCCAGGGGGGCGGGGAACTGCGCTACCAGCTCCAACGGCGCCGCAGACAACCGACGACCCATCGCAGCTTCAGCCAGCGCAGCGCCAAGCTCCGCAGGACCGGCTCCCGGCCCCGTGAGCACCGCCACCTTCCCCCGCGCACGGCACACATTGACGGCCGTCCGCAGATCCCGCCCATGCGCGCTGACCACGACGGCGTCATCCCACGGCAGCCCCACCCGAGCGAACGCGGCGGCGACGGACGACACACCGGGACGGACGTCCAGCGCAGCCGGCCCGAACCGTTCCGCCAGCACCCGCACGATCCCGAAGAACCCGGGGTCGCCGGAGGCCAGCACGACGATCCGACTCCCCTTGTCGTGATGCCGTTCGATGACGTCCAGCGCCGGAGCCAGCGGCCCCAGAACGACCTGCTCGGCGCCCGCGGGGACCGCCACCGCATCCAGATGCCGCCGCCCGCCCACGACAAGCTCGGCCCCGGCCAGGGTCTCCGGCGGCGGTGCCCCCATCCCCGTACCCACCACCGTGATCACGTGCTCGCACCCCGCGAACGCAAGGCCCGCCGCGCCTCCGGATCGGCCTTGCGGTACCCGTGGAAGTGACCGGGGTGGTAGAGGTGCGAGCGGGTGCCCTCGGCGCCCAGGGCCGGGCCGACCAGGAAGAGCGTGTGCTTCCAGAGCTTGTGCTCCTTGACGGTCTCCTCCAGCGTCTCGATCGTGCACCGCACCACCAGCTCCTCCGGCCAGGTCGCCTGATAGGCGACGACGACCGGGGTGGAGGTCGGATAGCCGCCCTCCAGCAGCTCCCGCACCAACTGCCCGCTGCGCGCCGCGGACAGGAAGATCGCCATGGTGGTGCCGTGCTTGGCGAACTCCCGCACCTCCTCGCCGGGCGGCATCGGCGTCTTGCCGCCGCCGAGCCGGGTGAGGACGACGGACTGCGCGACCTCGGGAATGGTCAACTCGCGCTGCGCGAGCGCGGCGACGGCAGAGAAGGCGGAGACCCCGGGTACGACCTCGGTCCCGATGCCGATCCGCGCACACCGGTCGAGCTGCTCCTGGGTACCGCCCCAGAGGGCGGGGTCCCCGGAGTGGATACGGGCGACCTTGAGTCCGGCCTCGTGGGCCCGCTCGTACACGGCGACGACGTCCTCCAGGGACATGGTCGCCGAGTCGAGGATCTCCGCGTCCGCGCGCGCGTGTTCGAGGACCTCCGCCTGCACCAGGCTCGCGGCCCAGATCACGACGTCGGCCTCGGCGATGGCGCGCGCGGCCCGGAACGTCAGCAGATCGGCGGCGCCGGGGCCGGCACCGACGAAGGTCACCTTGCCGGTGGGGGCATCGGCCATGGGAATCGGTCCTCCTACGAGTACTGCGGTGGCTGGATGTGCGTGAACGGGGGTTGATCGGATACCAAGGGCCCATGGCGGTCTTCGTCGCGCTCGGCGCGTTCCTGATGACGCTGGCCGGCGGCTGGACGGCACAGCGGGTGACCGACCGCCGTCATCTGGTCCTCGGCCTGGCCGGCGGCCTGATGCTCGGTGTGGTCGGCCTGGACCTGCTGCCGGAGGCGCTGCACGCGGCCGGCGACGAGGTCTTCGGCGTCCCGGCGGCCCTGCTCCTGTTCGTGGCCGGCTTCCTGCTGGCCCATCTGGTGGAACGTCTGCTGGCCGCCCGTCAGGCCGCGCACGGCGGCGAGGAGCACGACGGCCGGGTACCGGAGGTGGGCCTGACGGCCGCCGCCGCGATGGTCGGCCACAGTGCCATGGACGGTGTGGCGATCGGCGCGGCCTTCCAGGTGGGCGAGGGCATGGGCACGGCGGTCGCACTGGCCGTCGTCGCCCACGACTTCGCGGACGGCTTCAACACATACACGATCACGAGCCTGTACGGGAACGCCCGCCGCAAAGCCCTGACCATGCTGTTCGCGGACGCGGCGGCCCCGGTCGCGGGCGCCGCCTCGACGACGTTCGTGACCATCCCGGAGGGCCTGCTCGGCGGCTATCTCGGCCTCTTCGGCGGCGCGCTCCTCTATCTCGCGGCGGCCGAGATCCTCCCCGAGGCCCACCACGAACACCCCGCCCGCTCGACCCTGCTGTGCACGGTCGCGGGTGTGGGCTTCATCTGGCTGGTGGTGGGCCTGGCGGGCTGACCTGCCGGCTCTGGAGGGGTTCGCCGAGGAAATCACAACTTGCCGCCCCGGCTGCCGTCCCGACGCGCGGGCGCGATGAGGGTCGACAGATACGGCAGGGGAGCCCCGTCGAGCTCGGCAGCGGACCGGATGGACTCGGACTCAAGGCCCAGCGCCGATCCCCATACGGCGTCCTCGATCCGCCCGGTCTCCCTGAGCACCTCGGCCACCTCACCGGCCTGCCGGCCGAACTTGTAGGCGACGACGGTGCCGGGCCCGTTGAGCGCGTCCTTGAGCACCGCGGAACCGGCCGTGACGGGAACCAGTGTGAGCGGCTCGGTGCCCTCGGTCAGCACCGCCCCGGAACGCGCCGCGAGATCCTGCATGGCGGTGATCCCGGGCACGGTCTCGACGACGACGCCGGGCACCAGCTCGGCGATGGTGTGGGCGAGATAGGTGAAGGTGGAGTACACGTTGGGGTCGCCGATGGTGGCGAACGCGACGGAGCCGTTGGCACGCAGCAGTTGGGCCACCCGCTCCCCGGCGGCGTCCCAGGCGGCCTCGCGCCGAGCGTGATCACTGCGCTCGTTCAGAGCGAAGACGACCCGTACGACCTTCTCCCGCGGCACGTAGTGCAGCACGGTGGCCTCGGCCCGTCCCCGCTCACCCCCATCCTTTCCATCAGGTGCAGCCATGACCGGCACGACGACCACGTCGGCGGCGCGCAGGGCGTTGACACCCTTGACGGTCACCAGCTCCGGATCGCCGGGTCCGACCCCGACCCCGATCAACCTGCTGCTGCTCATGACGTCCGGCACCTCTCCACGAACCGACGGGCGACACCGGGCACCGAGGCCCAGTGCGTGTGCAGATAGCTCGCGTGCACACCACGCTGTACGAAACCTTCGAGCCGCCTCCGGGGCACCCGTACACCCCACGCGGCAGCGTCCCCCGCCCCCGGCTCCACCACGGTCCGGTGGAACTCGTGCCCACGCATCCGGGTCCCGGCGACGGCAAGCGAACTGTCACTGACGGCGACGGCGTCCCGATACCCGAGCGTGAGCTTCTCCGCCATCCGCGCGTCGGCATCCAACACCCCGCACATCGGCTGCCCGTCGAGCTCACGGCACAGGTAGAGCAACCCGGCACACTCGGCGGCCACGGGAGCCCCGCTCTCCGCGAGAGCGGCGACAGCCTTCCGCAAGGGCTCGTTGCCGGACAGCTCGGCGGCGTACATCTCGGGGAACCCACCGCCGATGACCAACCCGCGCGTCCCGTCCGGCAGTTGCTCATCCCGAAGCGGATCGAAGACGACGACCTCGGCACCGGCGGCGGCGAGCAGCTCGGAGTGCTCGGCATAGGAGAAGGTGAAGGCGGGGCCGCCGGCGACGGCAACTCTCACGGGCCGGTCGGCGAAATCCAGCCCCACCGGCGTTTGAGGAGCGGGGGTCTGGGGCCGGAGCTCCCAGGGCGGGGTCGAAGGGGCAGAGCCCCTGGAGGATGGGACGGGTAGGGGCGGCGGGGGCGAAGAACCCAAGACCTCAGCCGCATCCCAAGCCGCACCCGACAACGCACCGGCACCCCGTGCGAGCCCCATCAACGCATCGAGATCGCACCCGGCACGCACCTGCTCCGCCATCGCCGCTACGGCCTCCACCGCCGCAGCCCGCCGCTCCGCAACCGGCACCAGCCCAAGATGCCGCGACGGCGTCTCCACCTGATCAACCCGCCGCAACACCCCGAACACAGGCACCCCGGCCGACTCCAACGCCTCCCGCAACAAGGCCTCATGCCGATCGGAGGCGACCTTGTTGAGAATCACGCCCCCCACCCGCACCTCGGGATCCCACGACGCGAACCCATGCACAAGAGCGGCAACGGACCGAGACTGCGACGAGGCGTCGACGACCAGCACCACCGGCGCCCGCAGCAGCTTGGCGACATGAGCGGTGGACGCCAGTTCACCCTCCCCGGCGGCCCCGTCGAACATCCCCATCACCCCCTCGACGACGGCGATGTCACACCCCCGCGCACCATGCAGGAACAGCGGAGCAACCAACTCCGGCCCACACAGATACGCGTCGAGATTCCGCCCCACCCGCCCGCTCGCGAGCGCGTGATACCCGGGATCGATGTAGTCAGGGCCCACCTTGTGCGGAGACACGGCAAGCCCGCGCGCGGCGAACGCGGCCATCAACCCCGTGGCCACGGTGGTCTTCCCGCTGCCGGAAGAAGGCGCGGCGATGACCAGCCGAGGGACGGAACCGGATGAGGACATCACCACTCGATACCCCGCTGCCCCTTCTGCCCGGCGTCCATGGGGTGCTTCACCTTGGACATGTCGGTCACGAGATCGGCGAAGTCGACGAGCTTCTCGGGCGCGTTCCGCCCGGTGATCACGACATGCTGGGTCCCGGGCCGCTCCCGAAGCACCTCAAGGACCTCGTCCGTGTCCACCCACCCCCAGTGCATCGGGTAGGCGAACTCGTCGAGCACATACAGCTTGTACGTCTCCGCGGCCAGATCCCGCTTGACCTGCTCCCAGCCCTCCCGGGCCTTCTCCTCATTGTCCATCTGGGCGTCCCGCTGCACCCAGGACCAGCCCTCACCCATCTTGTGCCAGTCGACGGACCCGCCCTCCCCGGACGCCCCCAGCACCCGCAGCGCGTTCTCCTCGCCGACCTTCCACTTCGCCGACTTGACGAACTGGAACACCCCGATGGGCCACCCCTGGTTCCAGGCCCGCAGGGCGAGCCCGAACGCAGCGGTGGACTTCCCCTTCCCGATCCCGGTGTGCACGACCACCAACGGCCGGTTCCGCCGCTGACGAGTCGTCAGCCCGTCGTCCGGCACCACACTCGGCTGTCCCTGAGGCACTACGCCGCCCTCCTCTGTACGTCCTTCACGAGCCCTGCGATCGAGTCGGCCCGCAACTCGTCCAACGTCACCGCGGTACCGCCCAGTTCACCGGCGAGCTGCCCGGCCAGCCCCAGCCGCACCGGCCCGGACTCGCAGTCGACGACGACGGAGGCGACGCCCTCCGCGGCGAACAGCCGAGCCGCCCGCCCCGCGAGGGCGACCGGCTCGGGCCCACCGGTGGCGCGCCCGTCCGTCACCACCACGACCAGCGCCCGCCGCGCGGGATCCCGCAGCCGCTCCACCCGCAGCACCTCGTGCGCCCGCAGCAGCCCGGCCGCGAGCGGGGTCCGCCCACCGGTCGGCAGTGTCTCCAGCCGAGCGGCCGCGGCGTCCACCGACGAGGTGGGCGGCAACGCGACCTCCCCGGCCGACCCCCGGAACGTCACCAGACCCACCTTGTCCCGGCGCTGATACGCGTCGAGCAGCAGCGACAGCACAGCCCCCTTCACCGCGCTCATCCGCTGCCGCGCCGCCATCGACCCCGAGGCGTCGACGACGAACAGCACGAGGTTGCCCTCGCGCCCCTCCCGTGTCGCCTGCCGCAGATCGTCACGCCGGACCACGAGCCCACGCCCCGACCGCCCGCGCGCCCGCTGATGCGGGGCGGCCGCCTGCACGGTGGCCGCGAGATGCAGCTTGGTCAGCGCCCCTCGGGGCCGCCGTGCCCCGGTCGTCCGCCCGTGCTCGGTCCGCGCCCGCGACCGCCGCCCGGCGGCACCGTCCCCGAGCCCGGGAACCCTGAGCACTTTGGTGCGGAAGGGCTCGGAAGCCCGTGCGGCCGCCTGTTCCCCGGCACCGGCACCGGACGCCTGCGGCTCGCCACCCTCCCCGGCCTCCGGCCGCGCACCGGAACCCCCGTCAGTCTGCGGCCCGTCGGAGGACGGCGGCTGCCCACCACCCCCACCGGGCCCGTCCGGATCCGGCTCGTCATCATCGCCGGAGTCACCGGAGTCACCGGACCCGCTGAACTCCTCCAGCGTCTCGTCCAGCTTGTCCTCGTCAAGTCCCGGAGCGTCAAAGGGATTACGGCGCCTGCGGTGCGGCAGCGCGAGCAGCGCGGCCTGCCGCACGTCCTCCGCCAGTACGTCCGTCCGCCCGGCCCACGCGGCCAGCGCGGTCGCGGTACGCGCCATCACGATGTCGGCCCGCATACCGTCGACCTCGAAGGCCGCGCAGGTCGCCGCGATCTGCCGCAGCGCCCCGTCGCCCAGCCGCACCGACGGCAGCAACTCCCGCGCGGCCACGACACGTTGCCGTACGCCGGCCTCCTCGTCCGCCCAACGCGTCGCGAACCCCTCCGGATCGTCGTCGTACGCGAGCCTGCGCCGTACGACCTCCACCCGCTGGTCGGGCTCCCGCGAGGCCGCGACCTCCACGGTCAGCCCGAACCGGTCGAGCAACTGCGGCCGCAGCTCGCCCTCTTCGGGGTTCATCGTGCCGACCAGCAGGAACTTCGAGGCGTGCCGTACGGAGACACCCTCGCGCTCCACGTACGAGGCGCCCATCGCGGCCGCGTCGAGGAGCAGGTCGACGAGGTGGTCGTGGAGGAGGTTGACCTCGTCGACGTAGAGGATGCCGCGGTGCGCGTCCGCCAACAGGCCGGGCTCGAAGGCCTTCACGCCCTCCGCGAGCGCCCGCTCGATGTCGAGCGCGCCGACGAGCCGGTCCTCGGAGGCGCCGACGGGGAGTTCGACCATGCGGGACGCGCGGAAGACACCGGGGCCGGGCTCGTGCGGCCCGTCCGGACACGACGGGTCGGGAGCGGAAGGGTCACAGGAGAAACGGCACCCGGCGACGACCGGCACCTGTGGCAGCAGTGCCGAAAGGGCCCGTACCGCCGTCGACTTGGCGGTGCCCTTCTCGCCGCGCACCAGCACTCCGCCGACCGCCGGTGAGACGGCGTTCAGCAGCAGTGCGAGCCGCAGGTCGTCCTGGCCGACAACGGCCGTGAACGGGAAGGGGGTTGTCACTGGTCGCCCTCCAAGTCGCCTTCCAGCTCCAGGTATGTGGCCCGCAGCCGCTCCAGTGTGTCCGCGTCCGGCTCGGCCCACAGTCCGCGGTCGGCGGCCTCCAGGAGCCGCTCCGTGACGCCCCGCAGTGCCCACGGGTTGGACTTCTTCATGAAGTCCCGGTTCTCCGCGTCGAAGACGTACTCCGCGCTGAGCTTCTCGTACATCCAGTCGTCGACGACCCCGGCCGTGGCGTCGTAGCCGAAGAGGTAGTCGACGGTCGCCGCCATCTCGAAGGCGCCCTTGTAGCCGTGCCGCCGCATGGCCGCCATCCAGCGCGGGTTGACCACCCGGGCGCGGAACACCCGGTGGGTCTCCTCGCCGAGCGTGCGCGTCCTCACCTGGTCGGGCGTCGCCGAATCGCCCACGTACGCCTCGGGGTTGGCGCCCGTCAGATGGCGCACCATCGCCACCATGCCGCCGTGGTACTGGAAGTAGTCGTCGGCGTCGACCAGGTCGTGCTCACGGGTGTCGACGTTCTTCGCGGCCACGTTGATCCGCTTGAACGCGGTCTCCATGTCCCCGCGCGCCGCCCGTCCGTCGAGCCCTCGACCGTAGGCGTAGCCGCCCCAGACGGCGTACACCTCGGCGAGGTCGGCGTCGCTTCGCCAGTTCCGGGCGTCGATCAGCGGCAGCAGACCGGCCCCGTACGCCCCCGGCTTGGACCCGAAGATCCGGGCCGTGGCCCGCCGCCGGTCACCGTGCTCGGCGGTGTCCTCGTCGGCGTGCGCCTTCACGAAGTTGCGGTCGACGGGCTCGTCCAGCTCGGCCACCTTGCGGACGGCGTCGTCGATCAGCCCGACCACATGCGGGAACGCGTCCCGGAAGAAGCCCGAGATCCGGACGGTGACGTCCACGCGCGGCCGCCCGAGCTCCTCCAGGCCGATCACCTCGAAGCCGGTCACCCGCCGCGAGGCCTCGTCCCACACCGGACGGCACCCCAGCAGGGCCAGGATCTCGGCGATGTCGTCGCCCTGGGTGCGCATCGCGGACGTACCCCACACCGTCAGGCCGACGGACTTCGGGTACTCCCCGGTGTCGGCCAGGTACCGCTGGACGAGCGAGTCGGCGAGCGCCTGCCCGACCTCCCAACTCAGCCGGGACGGAATGGCCTTGGGGTCGACGGAGTAGAAGTTCCGGCCGGTCGGCAGGACGTTGACGAGCCCCCGGGTCGGTGAACCGGACGGACCCGCCGGGACGTAACCGCCGTCCAGGGCCTTGAGGATGTGGTCGATCTCGTCGGTCGTACGCGCGAGTCTCGGCACGACCTCGGTGCAGGCGAACTCCAACACGGCTACGGCGTCGGGGAGTTCGGCGCCGAGGACCTCACGCACGAGAGCCGGGACGGCCGCCGCGTCCCACGCCCGGGCCTCCATTCCCTCCGCGACCCGTCGGCACAGCTGCTCCAGCAGGTCGATCGCGTCGGCGGCCGTACGGGACGGCCCCTCGACGAGTTCCGACAGCTCGGCCGCAACCTTCACCGGCGCCCCCGGCTCGGCGAGCAGCTCCTTCTCGTCGAGCCCGAAGCGAGCGGCGAACGAAGCCCTCAGCCCCGGCAGGGCGTTCGCCTGTCCGCCCCACACCTGCGAGGCCCGCAGCACGGCGAGCACGAGGTTGACCCGGGCCTCGTCGACCGGGCCCCCACCGAGGATGTGCAGCCCGTCCCGGATCTGCACGTCCTTGATCTCGCACAGATAGCCGTCGATGTGCATGACGAACTCGTCGAAGGCGTCGTCGTCCGGCTGGTCCTCGACATGCAGGTCGTGGTGGAGCTCGGCCGCCTTCACCAGCGTCCAGATCTGCGCTCGCACGGCCGGGGCCTTCGTCGGGTCCAGGTCGGAGACGAGCGCGTACTCGTCGAGCAGCTGCTCCAGCTTGGCCAGGTCGCCGTAGGTGTCGGCCCGCGCCATCGGCGGCACCAGGTGGTCGACCACGGTGGCGTGCCCACGTCGCTTGGCCTGGGTGCCCTCACCGGGGTCGTTGACGATGAACGGGTAGATCAGCGGCAGTTCACCGAGGACGGCGTCCGGGGCACACCCGCCACTGAGCCCAAGACCCTTGCCCGGCAGCCACTCCATCGTGCCGTGCTTGCCCATGTGGACGACCGCGTCGGCGCCGAACCCCGCTTGAGAAGATGCAGTCTCCAGCCACCGGTACGCGGCCATGTAGTGGTGCGACGGCGGCATGTCCGGGTCGTGGTAGATCGCGATCGGGTTCTCCCCGAAGCCGCGCGGCGGCTGGATCATCACGACGACGTTCCCGAACTGCAGGGAGGCCAGCACGATGTCGTCCCCGTCGACGTACAGCGACCCCGGCGGCTCGCCCCACGCCTCCAGCATCGCGTCCCGCAGCTCCGGGTCCAGCTTGTCGAACCACGCCTGATAATCGGCGAGCGGCACCCGCGCGGGAGCCGACGCCAGCTGCTCCTCGGTCAGCCACTCGACATCGTGACCGCCGGCCTCGATGAGCCGGTGGATCAACTCGTCGCCGCCGGACGGGTATTCGGTGAGCGAGTACCCGGCCTCCCTGAGCGCGTCCAGCACCCGTACCGCCGAAGCGGGAGTGTCGAGACCGACCGCGTTGCCGACCCGCGAGTGCTTGGTCGGATACGCCGTGAAGACCAACGCGAGCTTCTTCTCCGCGTTCGGCTTGTGCCTCAACTCCGCGTGCCGTACGGCGATCCCGGCGACCCGCGCGGCCCGCTCGGGGTCGGCCACATACACCGGGACGTCGTCGGGCCCCTGTTCCTTGAAGGAGAACGGCACGGTGATCAGCCGTCCGTCGAACTCCGGGATCGCGACCTGCATGGCCGCGTCCATGGGGGAGAGGGCGGCGTCGGACCCGTCCCAGGCCGCGCGGGACGTCGTCAGGCAAAGTCCTTGCAGGACCGGCACGTTGAGGTCGGCCAGCGCCCCGATGTCCCACGCCTCCTCGTCACCACCCGCCGACGCCTGCGAGGCGTGCGTGCCGCCGGCGGCGAGGACGGTGGCCACGAGGGCGTCGGCCCGCCCGAGCAGCTCGTACAGCCCGGCGTCCGCCCCGCGCAGCGAACCGCAGTACACGGGAAGGGCGTTGACGCCCCGCGCCTCGATCGCCTCGCACAGGGTGTCCACGAAACCGGTGTTGCCGCTGAGCTCATGGGCCCGGTAGAAGAGCACACCGACGGTCGGACGGCCGCTCTCCTGCGCGTAGGAGCCGTGGACGCCGTACTCCGGCATCTTCTGCGGCTCGACGAACCCCTCACCGGTCAGCAGCACGGTGTCGGACAGGAACCGGGCAAGCTCCACCAGGTTCCCCGGCCCGCCCTCGACGAGGTACTTCAGCGCCTCCGCGACCACACCCGCGGGCACGGACGACTCGGCCATCAACTCCGCGTCGGGCACGGCCTCGCCGCCCAGCAGCACGGTCGGGACACCCGAGGCCTTCAACGCGGCCAGCCCCTCCTCCCAGGCCCGCTTGCCGCCCAGCAGCCGTACGACGGCGATGTCCGCGCCCTCGATCAGCGCGGGCAACTCGTCCGTGACGTCGACGCGTGTCGGGTTGCCGATCCGGTAGTCGGCACCGGCGGCGGCCCGGGCCGCCAGCAGGTCCGTGTCGGCGGTCGACAACAACAACACTGTGCTCATGCGGGCGCTCCCGGTGGAATGAAAGGCAGTCCTTGTGGCGCGCCGGACTCGATGAGCCGCCACAGCGCGTCCGTGTCCGCGTGCTGTTCGATCAGATCGCCGAGCCGGTCGAGCTGCTCCTCGCGCAGCGCGGCGAACGAGGTGTCGGGGGCCGGCACGAACCGGCGGCCCGCGGCGGCCGCCACCTCCCGCAGGAAGGCCCGCCGGAACCCGTCCGACTCCAGCGAGCCGTGCCAGTGCGTCCCCCAGGTCTGGCCGACGCGGCAGCCGTCGAGGAAGGGTTCTCCTGAGGTCACCGAGGCGACGCCGTGGTGGATCTCGTACCCCTCGACCTGCTCGCCGAGGGCTTCCCCCACGGGCCGGGTGAGGGTCTTCTCCCGCGCGAACCGCACGCGGACGGGAAGCACACCGAGGCCGTCGACGTGCCCCTGCCGGCTCTCGACCTCGTCCTCGATGTGCTCGCCGAGGATCTGGAAGCCGCCGCAGATGCCGAGAACCGGACGCCCTTCCGCGGCCCTTCGGACGAGGGCGTCGGCGAGCCCCCGCTCGTGCAGCCAGTCCAGCGCACGGACGGTCCCCCGGGTCCCCGGAACGATGACGAGGTCGGCGTCGGCCAGTTCCTCCGGCCGGTCCACGAACCGCACGACGACACCGGGTTCCGCGGCCAGCGCGTCGACATCGGTGAAGTTCGACATGAGCGGAACCGCGCATACGGCCACCCGCAGCACGTCCTCGCCCACCGGGGCCGAGGCCCGGGAGTTCCGGACCCCCATCCCGTCCTCCTCGTCGATCCCGAGCCCGTGCCGGAAGGGCAGCACGCCGTAGGTGTGCCGTCCGGTGAGCCCGTGCAGCATGTCCAACCCGGGGTCGAGCAGCGAGACATCCCCCCGGAACTTGTTCACCAGGAACCCGGCGACCAGCCGCTGATCCTCTTCGGACAGCAGCGCCACGGTCCCGAAGAAGGAGGCGAAGACGCCACCCCGGTCGATGTCACCGACGACGAGCACGGGCAGCCCGGCGTTGCGCGCGATGCCCATGTTGACGATGTCGGTCCGCCGCAGGTTGATCTCGGCCGGACTGCCCGCCCCCTCACAGATCACCGCGTCATACGTGCCCCGCAGTTCGGCGAGGCACTCCAGCACGGTTCCGAGCAACTGCTGCTGCCGCCCCCCGTGATAGCCGCGCGCACTCAGCTCCCCGACCGGCTTTCCGAGCAGCACGACCTGACTGCTCTGCTCGCCACCGGGCTTGAGCAGCACGGGATTCATCAGCGCGGTCGGCTCGATGCGGCAGGCCTGCGCCTGCATGGCCTGGGCCCGCCCGATCTCCGCGCCCTCGCGCGTCACGAAGGAGTTGAGGGACATGTTCTGCGCCTTGAACGGCGCGACCTTCACCCCCTGCCGCACCAGCCACCGGCAGATCCCGGCGGTGACGACACTCTTGCCGGCGTCCGAGGTGGTCCCGGCGACGAGAAGCCCCCCACCACTCATGCCCCACGCCCCTTCACGAGGGCCCGCGCGACGACACCGGCGCCGAGCGCGAGCAGTCCGACGCGCCGCGACAGGCGTGCGGCGCGCTCGATGTCGTACGTGGCGACGGCACGCCCCTGCCCGTTGAGCACGGGCCGGTGCTCGACCCGCCCCGCGTACGAGAGGGTCCCGCCGAGCCGCACCCCGAGAGCCCCCGCGAACGAGGCCTCGACGGGCCCGGCGTTGGGACTGGGATGTTTGCCGGCATCCTCCCGCCACGCCCGCACCGCACCCCGCGGATCACCCCCGGAGACCGTCGCGAGTACGGCGGTCAGCCGCGCCCCCGGCCACCCGGCGAGGTCGTCGAGCCGGGCGGAGGCCCACCCGAACCGCCGGTACCGCTCCGACTTGTGCCCGACCATGGCGTCGAGCGTGTTGACGGCCCGGAACCCGACCAGCCCCGGCACTCCACCGAAGGCCCCCCACACGAGCGCCCCCACGACGGCGTCGGAGGTGTTCTCGGCAACGGACTCGACCACGGCCCGGGCGATCCCGTCGGCGTCGAGGGCCTGAGGATCCCGCCCACAGAGATGAGGCAAACGGGCGCGGGCCGACTCGACGTCCCCCGCCTCCAGCGCCCGCCCGATGACCCGGGCCTCCCGCACGAGCGAAGTCCCGCCCACCACGGCCCAGGTGGCGGCGGCGGTCAGCGCGACGGAAGCGGTACGGGACGGACGTACGACATGCTCCGTCACGGCACCGAGCCCCACCGCACCGCCCACGCAGACGGCGGTGTGCAGCGCGCCCCACCCCCGGTGGTCCCGCCACAACACCCGCTCCACGGCACCGGCGGCCCGCCCGAACGCGGCGACCGGATGCCCGCGGCGCGGATCGCCGAGCAGCAGATCACCGAGGAGGCCGGCGGCGGCGCCGTACGCGAAGACGCGATCGGCACGCACCGGGTCAGCCGATCGCAGGGTCGTGCGAGCACCTGGTGGCGCGGGTCGATCGGCAGGCGAGCATCGCGTTATGTCCTCACTCAGGGTGTCCACGCCCTGGTTCGACGAGACCGGCGGCGAGAGTTCCTGGCTCCCGGGGATTGCTACCCCGGTGACAGTGGCGGGACCGCGCCGGACTCACACCGGCTTCCTCTTCTGCCGCCGTACATGGCCCCGGCAGTCCACCACGCACCCGAACGGCAGTCAACTTGCTGTTGACCTGCGGCGGGGGAGTGTGCAGAACCCCACACCGCCGGGCCCGGACCAACCGTGAACGAACGGCCGGGCGGGCACGGAACCCTGGAGTTCCGTGCCCGCCCGGCCGTCGGGCGATCGGTGCCGTCAGGCCACGATCAGAGAGATTCCGTACGCCACCGCCGCGGCGCAGGCCGCGAAGCAGGCGTACGCGCCTGCCACCGCGAGGGTGGCCGAGCCGCCCTGGGCCGTGGCCCGCTCCTGGCGGGAGAGGCCCATGATGCCGAGGGTGAAGAGGGCCACCAGGCCCACGGTGACCACGAGGCTGACACCGAAGACGGAGCCGAGCGCTTCCCAGTCGATCTGCATGGTGAGGCTTCCTTAGGTGCTGGGGTGCGGGCTCAGACGGCGGCCGGCGGGGCTGCCGGTTCCGCGGCGGCGGGCGGGGCCGGGATCGTGGCGGTGAGGTCCTCGGTCACCGTGCCCGCGGGCGGCGGGGTCACGGCGGCGATCGCCTGGGTCACCACGCCGGCCGGCTCGTCGGTCTCGTTGACGTTGGAGGCGTCCACGACCTCGCGGCGCGAGATCTTCCAGATCGCCGCGCTGGAGGCGACGAGGAAGACCGCCACGACCGCCGTGCCCCAGTCACCGAGGTCGGTGACCGACTCGGCCAGGGCGCCCACCAGGGCCGCCGCCGGGAGCGTGAGGCCCCAGGCCACGAACATCCGGGTGGCCGTGGACCAGCGGACCACCCCGCCCTTGCGGCCGAGGCCCGCACCCATCACAGAACCGGAGACGGAGTGCGTGGTGGAGAGGGAGAAGCCGAGGTGCGAGGAGGCGAGGATGACGGTGGCCGCGCTGGTCTGGGCGGCGAAGCCCTGCTGCGGCTGGAGGTCGGTCAGGCCCTTGCCCATGGTGCGGATGATGCGCCAGCCGCCGAGGTAGGTGCCGAGCGCGATGGCGAGGCCCGCGGAGAGGATGACCCAGGTGGGCGGGTCGGAGTCGGGGGCGACGGCGCCGCCGGCGACCAGGGCGAGGGTGATGATGCCCATCGTCTTCTGCGCGTCGTTGGTGCCGTGGGCCAGCGAGACCAGTCCGGCCGAGGCGATCTGGCCGGTGCGGTAGCCCTTCGCGGCCGCCTTGCCGTCGGCCTTCTTGCCCAGCGAGTAGGAGAGCCGGGTGGCCAGCATGGCGGCGACGCCCGCGACGATCGGCGCGGCGACCGCAGGGATCAGGACCTTGGTGACGAGCGCGTCGCCGTGGACCGCGCCGAAGCCCGCCGAGGCGATGGTGGCGCCGATCAGACCGCCCATGAGGGCGTGCGAGGAACTGGAGGGGAGTCCCACCAGCCAGGTCAGCAGGTTCCAGAGGATCGCGCCGACCAGGGCGGCGAAGATGACCTCGGGTCGGATGCCGGTCTCGTCGACGAGACCCTTGGAGATCGTGTTGGCGACCTCCACGGAGAGAAAGGCGCCCACAAGGTTCAGCACGGCGGACATGGCCACCGCGACCTTGGGCTTGAGTGCACCGGTCGAGATGGTCGTGGCCATCGCGTTGGCGGTGTCGTGGAAACCGTTCGTGAAATCGAACGCGAGTGCGGTGACCACCACAATCGCGAGGATCAGCGAGAAGCTTTCCATTTACCCAGGCAATCTTTTGAGGTCATCGGCCGGACGACCGTAAGTAACCTGGGTGAACGGAAGATGAACTGAAGTGGTCTGCGTGGTGGCCGTATCGGCCGCAGTCCGTCTATGACCCCTTGGCGAACCGCTTCAGCTGACTCGCCGAGCCGTTGAAGAGATTCTGGTCACCCGGCAGGCTGCCGCCGTTGTCGTACTGCCAGATCGTCCAGAACGACCATCCGGCGGGCAGCGCTCCCGCGTCCGCGGAGTTGTAGCGGGCCACCCACAGCGCGTGGTCGGCGGCGAAGGCACCGCTGCCGCCCGTGCAGGTGTTCCACCAGTGGGCGGTCGTGTAGATCACCGGACGGCGCCCGGTGAGCCGCTTGACCTCGTCGCTGAACGACTTGATCCAGCCGACCATCTTCGCCTTGCTCATGCTGTAGCACTTGTGCTTCTTGTCGTACGGGTTGTACTCGATGTCGAGCGCGGGCGGCAGCGTCCAGCCGTCCGCCGACCAGGCGCCGCCGTTGCGTACGAAATGCGCGGCCTGCGTCTTCCCCGACGACTTGTCCGGCAGTGCGAAGTGGTACGCCCCGCGGATGATGCCCGCGTCGCGCGCCCCGTTGTACTGCTGCCCGAAGTACGGGCTGCGGTAGGTGGTCGACTCGGTCGCCTTGACGTAGACGAACTTGGCGCCCTTGGCCCTGGCCTTCTGCCAGTCGACGTTCTTCTGGTGCGAAGAGACGTCGTGCCCCTTGGGCAGGCTCGCCGCCGAGGCGGGCGTCTCGGCGAGCGCGATCCCTCCCACGGTGAGCGTGGCCACGGACACGGCCAGGGCGCGGGTTCGGTGACGGGCAGGCCTGCGATCACGTGCCATGTGTCCCCCCGGAATGGCGTCGTGTACAACAAAGCCCAGAGATTACTGGAAGATCATCAAATCCCGGACGATCTCCGGCCAATCGGCAGGAGAGGGGCGCGTATGCGGAAATGCGCCCTTTCATCAGCCGGCCCCCCGCCCTAAAGTGCCCCGGCCCCACGACGACCCGGCGCCACGGCTGGCAGGATCACGGCATGGCTGAGGAGCAGCAGGATCCACGGGACGCGCGGGACGCCGGGGACGGCGCACAGGACGCGTTCGAGTCGTGGGGGAGAAGTGTGCGCGCCGAGGAGGCCGACGCCTGGTCGCACCTGGTCGACACGGCCCGCCGCACGGTCCTGGACGGACTGGTCGTCGGCACCTCCGGCAACGTCTCGGTACGCGTCGGGGACACGGTCCTGGTCACACCGTCGGGCGTCCCCTACGACCGCCTCACCCCGGACGACGTCACAGGCGTCGACCTCGACGGCCGCCAGGTCCTCGGCACCCTCCGCCCCACGAGCGAACTCCCCATGCACCTGGCGGTCTACCGCAGCACCGACGCCCACGCTGTCGTCCACACCCACGCCGTGCACGCCACCGCCGTCTCCACGCTCGTCCCCGAACTCCCGGCGATCCACTACATGTCCGGCGCGCTCGGCGGCGCGGTCCGGGTTGCCCCGTATGCCACATACGGCACCGCCGAGTTGGCCGAGAACATGCTCCACGCCCTCGCCGACCGCTCCGCCTGCCTCCTCCAGAACCACGGCACGATGGCCTACGGCGCGAGTCTCTCCCAGGCCTACGACCGCACGGCCCAGCTCGAATGGATGTGCCACCTGTGGTTGACGGCCCGCTCGGTACCGGGCCTGACCCCGAACCTGCTGACGGAGGAACAGGTGGCGGAGGCGGGGGAGCGGTTGCGGGGGTATGGGCAGCGCGCCTGAGGGCGTGCCCGCAGCTGGGCTTGGGCCGGGCGCCTATGGGGGTGCCGGGTTCGGTTGTCGGGCGGCTGCGGGTCCGATGTGGCTGGTCGCGCAGTTCCCCGCGCCCCTGAGGAGTTGCAGCCGGCCTGCGCCACGACGAACCGCCAACCACCTCGCGCACCACGAGGGATCGCCAACCACGTCGCGCGCCACGACGGGCCGTTCCCCGCCCCGCGCACTGCGACGGACCGTTCGCCGATTCGCGCGCCAGGACGGGCCGTCAGTCGCGTACGGCGTGCAGGGGACGGGGTGGGGGGTGTCCGCCCGCAGCGGCCGGCGTCCGTCACCGAGCACCTGCTCAAGGAACCGAGCCGCCGGACCGAGGACGGATACCCCCCCCCCCCGCCCCGACCCACCCACCGAACCACACGCGCTACACACGCCCCCACCGGGGCGCAACGGGCCGCCGCAGGCATCCAGGGGCGCGGGGAACTGCGCACAACCCCCGCCCCCACCCACCCCGCAGACAACCAACAACCGAACCCCGCCCAACCGCCGGAGGCAACCCGCAGGCACCTCAGGGGCGCGGGGAACTGCGCAAAACACCAGCCCCCACCCACCCCGCACCCAAACGACAACCCCATCCACCGAAGGCCCCCGCCCACTGGCCCCATCCCACCCCCACCGCGACACTGAAACACGTGCGCACTGTCAAAGCGACGGCCGCCGCCGTCACCGCAGCCCTCGCCGCCGGCGCAGCCGGAATCGTCGCCGGGAGGATCGCCAGCGACGCCGGACTGAAGGCGCCGCCCGGCAAGCCACTCCCCGGCGAACCAAGGCTCACCGTGCACGCCACCGCCGCCGGCCGCGTCACCCTCACCCGCGACCTCGCCGCCCTCCGCCCCGGCACCTACGGCCTCGCGGGCGAAGCCTCGCACGCACTCGTCGGCCCCGTCCTCACCGCGGAACCCCACTCCGCCGACACCGTCGTCCGCCGCCTGGAACGCGTCACCCACGGCACCCTGCGACCCGGCGACAAGGTCTGGCTCACCCCGAACGTCCACGTCGGCGACCCGACGTCCGCCCTCGGCCTCGACCACGCCGACGTCGACGTCCCGAGCGAACTCGGCACCCTGCCCGCCTGGTTCGTCCCCGGCATACGGGACACCTGGGTCATCGCGGTCCACGGTCTCGGTACCACCCGCGAACTCACCATGAACCTCATGGAGTTCCTGCACCACCACCGTTTCCCGGTCCTCGCCGTCACCCACCGTGGCGACAAGGGCGCCCCCCGCCCGCCCGACGGCCTGAACCACTTCGGCGAGACCGAGTGGCGTGACCTGGACGCGGCGATCCACCACGCCGTCGGCCAGGGCGCCCGCCAGGTCGTCCTGTACGGCTGGTCGACCGGCGCCACCATGGCCCTGCGTGCCGCCGCCCATTCCGACCTGCGCGACCGCGTCAAGGGACTCGTCCTGGACTCCCCGGTCCTCAGCTGGGAGCGAACCCTGCGCGCCCTGGCCGCCGCCCGCCACACCCCCGGCGTCCTGCTCCCACTCGCGGTGCGCGCGGCACAGGGCCGCACCGGCCTGCCCAGCGACCACTCCGGCCTGTACGCCGACCACGCCGACCACGCCGACCGGGCCAAGGACGACATGGGCCCCGGCCGTCCCCCGCCTCAGGCCCAGACCCCACCCCCACCCCCGCCCCCCACCCTGATCTTCCACGGCCCGGACGACACGATCGCCCCCTGGGACCTCTCCCGCCGTCTCGCCGACGCCCACTCCGACCGGATCGCCCTCCACACGGTCCGCGAGGCCCCTCACGCGGCGATGTGGAACGCCGACCCGAGCGCCTACGAAGAGGCACTTCGCCGTTTCCTCACCCCCCTGATGTGATCTCCCGGCGCCCTGTTCCCGGCCGGGGGCCACACGTTCCGTTTAAGCCCGTACTACTGGCCTGATCTCGGCGTATACCGCTCCGCGCGGGCCCGGCGTCCGCCCTCCCCGTGGTCGGCGGCGGCATTCCGTTTGGGTTTTCGGACCGTCAACCGGAAGACTGCACCCGTGACGTCCCGTATCCCGCGCGACTCCAGGCTTCGACTCGTCCGCCCGCGACCCCTGGCCGCCGCCCCCTCAGCTGTGAACCAGCGGCGCCCACGCCGCCCCGCGCCGCGCCCCCCGGAGGGCACACCGGCCCCCGCGGAACTGGCCAGAATGGCGCGCTCAGGCCTGGCCGACGCGGCCCGCGTCGCGCACTGGGCCGACGGCGCCCTCCGCCCCGGCAGGGACGGCACGGGCTCCGACGGCAAGGGCACCCTCTCCGACGAGACAGCCGGACGCGCCGCCGAGGATCTCGGCCTGACCCCGGCTCAGGTCCGCGCCGACTGGGACACCGCCCGGCTGGCCGGTCTCGTCGAGGTGCACGGTGACGACGCCCGCCCGGGTTGGCGGCTGCGCGCCTGGGACCGGGACGACAGCGCCGTACTGCGCGGCTGGGTCGCCCTGTTCGACGCCTGGTCGCTCGCCTCACCGGAACCCACCGACCGCGAGCCCGCCGCCGTCGCCGAGGTCGTCTCGGCCATGCCCCAGGTGCTCTCCTTCCTCCAGCTGTCCGCCGGCCCCGTCCCCGTCGAGCAGCTCCTGGACCTGCTGGAGCAGCGCGTCACCGAACTGCGCACCGAGCGCTGCGAGATCCCCTACGGCCCCCAGCCCGAGCCGGTGGCGGAGCCCGAGGCGGCGGACCCTCAGGACGCTCCCCTCTCCCCCCTGCTCGACTGGGCCCTGCGCGCCCTCGCCTCCGTTGGCGCCCTGACCTACGGCGACGGCCAGGCCACCCTCACCCCGCTCGGCAGCTGGGCGGTGTGGGTCAAGCTGGAGCAGATCTGCGTCGCCGCGCAGAGCCCCGCCGGCAACATCGAGGTCGCCGCCGACGAGATGCTCCGCGGCTGCGCCCAGCTCCGCCCCAACGCCGCCCGCGCCGAGTACCGCGCCTGGCTCGCCGCCCGGCCGGTCGGCAGTGCCGTCACCGAGCTGCTCGGCGCCGCCCGCGGCGACGACGCCCTGCTGCGCGGCCTGGCCTTCGAGGCCCTGCGCGTGGTCGGCGCCCCCGCCGAGCCCGATGTCCGCTCGGTGGCCGACGAGCCCACCCTGCGGCCGTACGCCCTGCTGTGGCTGGCCGAGCACGACGGGATCGACCCGGAGGACGCCCACGAGGTGCTCACCCGGGAGGAGGCCACCTGGCTGTGGGTCGACACCGCGGCCGCCGTGGCCGACCACGGCGAGGCCCCGATGCTGGTCCGTCACCTGGAGTCCGCGCTCCAGCCGACCGTCCCCCAACTCCTCGACGAGGTCCGGGCCGTGGGTCACCCGCGCACCGTGCAGGTACTGGTCGCCCTCGCCGCCGCCCACCCCGACCCGGCCCTCGCCAAGGCGGTCCGCCGGGCCGCCTTCCAGGTGCACACCGGAGGGTGAGTCAGGCGCGTATCTCCGGGGCGTAGGTACCGAAGCTCCAGATGTTGCCCTCGGCGTCCCGGGCCATGTAGTCCCGGGAGCCGTAGTCCTGGTCCGTCGGGGGCATCAGGATCTCCGCGCCGTGCTTCACGGCGTGCCGGTGGTGTGCGTCGACGTCGTCCACCACGACGTACACCCCGGTGGGGCCCGCGTCCTTCATCAGCTTGTCGTAGGCGCTGCCGGTGCCCTTCGAACCGAGCATCACCGCGCCGTTGCCCTGCACCAGCTCGGCGTGGGCCACCAGGCCGTCCTCGCTCTCGTACACGGACAGCTCCGTGAACCCGAAGACCTCCGTCAGCTGCTTGATCGCCGCTTTCGCGTCCGCGTACAGCAGCGCCGGGTAGATGCTCGGACGTCCACCGCCGGTCCCCGTCATACCGATCACTCCCTTGTGACCAAAAAGCCGGACATCGATCCGTGAACCAGTCTTGCAGCGACCACTGACAACGGCCCCCGCAACCAGGACCCGGCCCCTCACCGGAACGTGTCGCACCGCTCCACCTCCCCGCTCCGGTCCCCCTCCCGGAACCACTGCCGCCGCTGCTCCGCCGAGCCGCGCGTCCACGACTCCGGCGTCACCCGGCCCTGGGACCGCTCCTGGATCCGGTCGTCGCCCACGGCCGCCGCCGCGTCCGGGGCGTCGGTGACGCGCGCGTCCGACTCGTCCTTCGTCGTGGTCGCGTGCCGTGCCCACACCCCGGCGTAGCAATCGGCCTGGTCCGCCGGTCCTGGGACCGGCTCGACGTGCCCGCCACTGGCGCCCTGCTTCGACCGCAGCCCGTCGAAGAACCCGAGGACGAGATGGACTATCCGGTCGCCCGGGCAGTAGAACGGCCCGACCACCGAGGTCGCCGAGCCGCACGCCGTGCCGCGGCGCCGCTCGAACTCCTGGTCCCAGTAGTCCTGCACGCTGCTGACCACCGCCACCGCCGGACGCCGTGGCCGCGGGCCCGCCGCCGCTGTCGGTGAGACCGAGCTGGTCGGGACCGACGCCGAGGAAGAGCCCGAGAACCAGCGCGATCAACCCCGCGATGCCACCGCCGACGGTGGCCCTGCCGCCGGGAGTGCGGCTGCCCCGCACGTCCTGCGCCTCGGAGGTGTCCAGCCTGGCGTCGTCGTCGAACGGCACGGCCACCGCCCTCTGCGCGCACCGGCGCCCGCTGGGCATCCTCACCCGGCTGCCCGCTCCCGGCCCGGACGCACACCCGAACGTGGGACCGCAAGCGAGACCAACCGAACACCCGAACCCAGAAAAAATGCTTGCACGCCCCCGTTAGACTTGGCCCATGGCCATTCTCCTCGCGCATTAGACGGCGGGAACGTCCTCAGCCGCCCATCCCGCCCCAACCCGCCCTGGAGTCTGTCCGTGATCTCCGCCTCCGGTATCGAGCTGCGCGCCGGCGCCCGAGTCCTCATCGAGTCCGCCACCTTCCGAGTCGCCAAGGGCGACCGCATCGGCCTGGTCGGCCGCAACGGCGCGGGGAAGACCACCCTCACCAAGTGCCTCGCCGGCGAGGGCATCCCCGCCGCGGGCCAGATCACCCGCTCCGGCGAGGTCGGCTACCTCCCCCAGGACCCCCGCACCGGCGACCTCGACGTGCTCGCCCGCGACCGCATCCTCTCCGCGCGCGGCCTCGACGTCCTGCTGAAGAAGATGCGCGACAACGAACAGCGCATCGCCAACGGCCAGGGCGCCACCCGGGAGAAGGCCCTGCGGCAGTACGAGCGTCAGGAGACGGAGTTCCTCACCAAGGGCGGGTACGCCGCCGAGGCCGAGGCCGCCACCATCGCCGCCGCGCTGAACCTCCCCGACCGGGTGCTGGGCCAGCCGCTGCACACCCTCTCCGGTGGTCAGCGCCGCCGTATCGAACTGGCCCGGATCCTGTTCTCGGACGCCGACACCCTGCTCCTCGACGAGCCGACCAACCACCTCGACGCCGACTCGATCATCTGGCTGCGGGACTACCTCAAGACCTACCGCGGCGGCTTCATCGTGATCTCCCACGACGTCGACCTGGTCGAGACGGTCGTCAACAAGGTGTTCTACCTGGATGCCAACCGCGCCCAGATCGACGTCTACAACATGGGCTGGAAGCTCTACCAGCAGCAGCGCGAGGCCGACGAGAAGCGCAGGAAGCGCGAGCGGCAGAACGCCGAGAAGAAGGCCGCCGCCCTGCACTCGCAGGCCGACAAGATGCGCGCCAAGGCCACCAAGACGGTCGCCGCGCAGAACATGGCCAAGCGTGCCGACAAGCTCCTCTCCGGCCTCGAAGCGGTGCGTCAGCAGGACAAGGTGGCCAAGCTGCGCTTCCCCGAGCCGGCGCCCTGCGGCAAGACCCCGCTGATGGCGGAGGGCCTGTCGAAGTCGTACGGCTCGCTGGAGATCTTCACCGACGTCGACCTGGCCATCGACAAGGGCTCCCGCGTGGTCATCCTGGGCCTCAACGGCGCGGGCAAGACGACCCTGTTGCGCCTGCTCGCCGGCACCGAGCAGCCGGACACCGGCGCGGTCGTGCCCGGCCACGGCCTCAAGCTCGGCTATTACGCCCAGGAGCACGAGACCCTCGACCCAGAGCGCACCGTCCTGGAGAACATGCGCTCGGCGGCCCCCGACCTCGACCTCGTCGAGGTGCGCAAGACGCTCGGTTCCTTCCTGTTCTCCGGCGACGACGTCGACAAGCCGGCCGGGGTCCTCTCCGGCGGTGAGAAGACCCGTCTCGCGCTCGCCACCCTGGTCGTCTCCTCGGCGAACGTCCTCCTCCTCGACGAGCCCACCAACAACCTCGACCCGGCCAGCCGCGAGGAGATCCTCGGCGCGCTGCGCACCTACAAGGGCGCGGTGGTCCTGGTGACCCACGACGAGGGTGCCGTCGAGGCGCTCCAGCCCGAGCGGATCATCCTGCTGCCGGACGGCGTCGAGGACCTGTGGGGCGCGGACTACGCGGATCTCGTTGCCCTCGCCTGAGTCGCCCTCGCCTGAGTCAGCGCCGCCTGAGAGTCAGCGCTGCTTGATCGAAAGCGTGATCCACGGCGTATGGATCATTCGGCCCACCGGTGATCCACCATCTGTGTGAGATCTCCTCGTACCGAAGTGTGTCCTACATCCATTTCACGGCCGAGTCCTTTATCGACAAGGGCTCGGCCATCGCACGTCTCTGACCTGGCACTTCACAAAAGAGCCCGTTCGGCGGTACGAACGCGCCAGGGTGGAATCACAGATTCCGTATGTGGGCACTCGCTCCTGTCGTCAAAACCATGTCTTACGGACCTTGCCGAATGGGTGGCCATGAACGCCCGGAGGGGTGATCATGAGGGGACCAGAGCGCACTTCCCATGAGGAGGCACGGGTGGCCGAGACTCTGAAGAAGGGCAGCCGGGTAACCGGCGCCGCGCGCGACAAGCTCGCGGCAGACCTGAAGAAGAAGTACGACTCCGGTGCGAGCATTCGGGCGCTGGCCGAGGAAACCGGCCGCTCGTATGGCTTCGTACACCGGATGCTCAGCGAATCGGGCGTCACGCTTCGTGGGCGTGGCGGAGCGACGCGGGGCAAGAAGGCCGCATCGTCCTGAACCGGGCGGCCCATCGGCTTCGATGGTGGCCACCCGGTCGGTCGACCGATCGACCGGGTGGTTACTGTGCAGTCACTTAGCATCGCTCTGCTGACCGCACGCATCGGAGGCGCCCCATGGCTACGTCCAGCCAGGACGGCCAGGAATCAGTTCCCCTGCTCGACAAGGACGGCGTACGGCTCACCGTCGAGGACACCCTCGCCACGGTGACGCTGACCAACCCGGCCAAGCGCAACGCTCAGAGCCCCGCTCTGTGGCGGGCGCTGGCCGAGGCGGGTCGGCTCGTGCCGGGCTCCGTCCGTGTCGTCGTCCTGCGCGGCGAGGGCAAGTCCTTCTCTGCCGGGCTCGACCGGCAGATGTTCACGCCCGAAGGGATCGAGGGCGAGCCGTCGTTCATCGACCTCGCTCGCAGTGGCGACGCCGAAATCGACGCCGCCATCGCCGAGTTCCAGGAGGGCTTCACCTGGTGGCGACGCAGTGACGTCGTGTCCATCGCCGCCGTACAGGGGTATGCCATCGGAGCGGGCTTCCAGCTGGCCCTCGCCTGCGACCTGCGCGTCGTCGCCGACGACGTGCAGTTCGCCATGCGCGAGACCAGCCTCGGCCTGGTCCCCGACCTCACCGGCACTCACCCCCTGGTGGGCCTCGTCGGATACGCCCGGGCACTGGAGATCTGCGCCACCGGGCGCTTCGTCACGGCCGAGGAGGCCGTGACCACCGGCCTCGCCAACATCGCCGTACCGCTCGACCAACTCGACGGTGCCGTACGGGACTTGGCGGCCGCACTCCTGTCCGCCCCCCGTGACGCGGTCATCGAGACCAAGGCGCTGCTGCGGGGCGTCCAGGACCGTACCTACGACGAGCAGCGCGCCGCCGAGCGGGCGGCCCAGGCACGACGGCTGCGGGACCTGGCAGGCGTCGGCGAATAGCGCTAGAGGGTGGCGGTGACCAGCACCGCCACCGTCGGCCGGTCCGCAAGCGCCCCTCCCACGGCGGCGCGGACCTCCCGGGCCACGTCCAGGGCCCGGCGGTCCGCGCCCACCGCCAGCTCGACGCGGACATGGCGGCGTGGCAGGGAGCCCTCCCCGGTCTCCCGCCTGCCGAGGTCCACCGGCCGTCCCAGCAGCCCGGTCAGACGGACCACACCGGGTACCGCCAGGGCCGCGTCGGCCGCGAGGGTCTCGTCACCGGGGCCCGCCTCGGCGGGACGCGGCGGCTCCGGCTGTCGTACGGGAGCAGGCTCCGCGTCCTCGTCCAGCAGAGCCGTCACCCGCAGATCCACCGCGCCGAGTTCCAGCCCCAGCCGTTCCGCCGCCCGGGCCAGCGCCGTGCGCAGCCGCTCCGCCGTCACCGGCAGCGGCTGGGCGGGCGTGGCCCCGAACTCCGCCGTGAGCCGCAGCGGGCCCGGCGGCAGCGCGCCCGGAGGCGGCGGTACGGCGGGCTCGTGGGTGTCCTCCGGATCGGCGAGGCCGAGGCGCACCGCGCCCAGCCGTACGTCCCGCAGATCCCGCACGGCGGCCCGCAGCACCGCCTGAGCCGCCTCCTCGGAGATCCACGCCCCGTCCCGCGGCCCGCCCAGCGGCAGCAGCCGCCCCAGCCCGAGCTGATGCCGTACCGCACGCGTCCACTGGTCAGCCGTCATTCCTCCAGCCTGCCGCATCTCTGGCGCGCGATCGCGCAACCGCGCTTACGGTGGTCGAAGGAGGACGATCGAAAGGGGTGACGGCGATGACCGACATGACGCAGAACACCGAGGTGGAGCCGTCGGCGCAACCGCGGAAGACCACCAAGCGCGGCGGCGGCGACCCGGCGACACGTGGCCGGACCACCATCGCCGACGGTGTGGTGGAGAAGATCGCCGGACTCGCGGCACGGGACGTCCTCGGCGTCCACGCCATGGGCAGTGGGCTGAGCCGCACCTTCGGGGCCGTACGGGACCGGGTGCCCGGCGGATCCAAGTCAGCCACACGCGGAGTCAAGGTGGAGGTCGGCGAGGTGCAGACCGCGCTCGACCTGGAGATCGTCGTCGACTACGGCGTCTCGATCGCCGACGTGGCCAAGGCCGTGCGGGAGAACGTCGTCGCCGCGGTGGAGCGGATGACCGGCCTGGAAGTCGTCGAGGTCAACATCGCGGTGAGCGACGTGAAGCTGCCCGACGAAGAGGACGAGGAGCCGGAGACCCGGCTCCAGTAGCCGGACCACACCTTCAGGACCATAGGGAGCGCACGATGAGCATGGCCGTGGTCGGCATGATCGCCGGCATGGCGCTGGGCTTCGCCGGGTACTTCGGCGGCTTCGGCGCCTTCCTGCTGGTGGCGGCGCTGGGCGCCATCGGTTTCGTCGCCGGCCGGTTCCTGGAGGGGGACTGGGAGGTCGGCGACTTCTTCCGCACCCGTGACGACCGGCGCGACCGGCGGCGATGACGTCCGTGAGCAGCGAGGCCGGGGCGACGGACGGGCTCCGCAGACCCCTGACCGCGACCGCCGTCCCGCCCGGCGACCGGGGCGCGACGAGGATCGCCGACCGGGTGGTCGCGAAGATCGCCGGACAGGCGGCCCGTGAGGTGCTCGGAGAGCTTCCCGCCGAGGCCGAACCCCCGTACGCCACCGTGGTGGTCCACCGCGAAGTGGCCCGCATCCGCATGCACCTCGAACTCGGCTACCCCAGCGACATCGGGTCGCGTTGCCGCGCGGTGCGTCATCACGTGGTCGAGCGGGTAGTCGCGTTGGTGGGCATGGAGGTGTCGGAGGTCGCCCTCCAGGTGGAGCGGCTGCATCCGGCACAGGCGCACGGCGTGGCACAGGGGAGGACGCGATGAGCGAGCCCCAGGGCTCCGAGGGCACCACACAACGACTACCGGTCATCGAGCGGGCACCGGACCCGGACCAGCGCGACCAGTCCGCGTCGGCGGCCGCGTACGGACCACCACCCGTCCTGGAGGGCGGGGCGGGCGGCGAACGCCGCTTCTGGTCGGCGCGCAGGATCCCGGCGGGCATCGTCGCCGTGCTGCTCCTGGTCGTCGTCGGTTTCTTCCTCTACGACATCGCAGCCGTCCGGGCCGATCGTCCCGCCATGCAGTGGCGCCGTGAACTCGCCCGGCAGCTCGCCGAACGCCCCCTGCACGACACCTGGGTCCTGGTCGGCGCGGGCGTCGCCGCGGCCCTGGGCCTGTGGCTGGTCCTCCTGGCCATCACACCGGGCCTGCGCGCGGTCCTCCCGATGCGCCGCACCCACACCGACGTCCGCGCCGGCCTCCACCGGGACGCGGCCGCGATGGTCCTGCGCGACCGGGCGATGGAGGTGGCCGGCGTCCAGTCCGTCCGGGTACGGATGAGCCGGACCAAGGCCGACGTCCGCGCGGTCTCCCACTTCCGTGAACTCGACGACGTACGCGCCGACCTGGACGTGACCCTCGCCGCGGCCATCGGGGCACTGGGCCTCGCCCGGCCTCCCGCCCTCTCGGTGCACGTGGCTCGGACGACCCGGAAGAAGGGGTGAGGCACGCGATGCTCAGGACCGTCAACCGCGTACTGATCGGTCTGGTGGGACTGGTGCTGCTGGCCGTCGGCGGCTCGGTGCTCGCCGTGGGTCTCGGCCTGGACCCGCCGTCCTGGTGGATCCACGACGGCAAGAACGACGTCCTGCTCAGCGATGCCGAGCGCACCCGCTGGGACGGCGAGGGCTGGTGGTGGCCGGCGGTCATCGCCGCGCTGGCCCTCGTGGTGCTCCTGACCCTGTGGTGGCTGACGGCGGTCCTCCGCCGACGCAGGCTCACCGAGGTCCGCGTCGACACGGGCGACGGGGAGGGCGCGCTGCTGAGGGGCAGGGCCCTGGAGGGCGTACTCGAAGGCGAGGCAGCCGAGTTGGACGGCGTCCACCGGGCCCACGCCCACCTGACCGGGCGCCCGGACGCTCCCGAGACCCGCGTGCGACTCCTGCTGGAGCCCCACGTGGACCCGGGAACGGCCCTGAACCACCTGACGACAGAAGCCTTGACCCACGCCCGCAATTCAGCAGGCCTGGCGTCACTGCCGGCCGAGGTGCGCATGACCGGCGTCAAGCACAAGGCAGAAAGGGTCAGTTGAGAAACCCAGGGGCGCGGGGAACTGCGCGATCAACCCCCACCGGCCCGCGCCTCAGAACCCATGCCGCATGCCCCCATCAACAGGCAACATGACCCCGGTCAAATAGGAAGCAGCCGGCGACAACAAAAACGCCGCCACTCGCCCGAACTCCTCCGGCGTCCCATACCGCCGCAACGGAATCCGAGACTCGTTCGCAGCCCGAGTAGCCTCCGGATCCGCAGACATCCCGTCCAGCTCGCGCACGCGATCCGTGTCGATACGGGACGGAAGAAGTCCCACCACCCGAACCCCCCGCGGCCCCAGTTCGTCGGACAGCGACTTCGCGAACCCGGCAAGCCCGGGCCGCAGGCCGTTCGAAATGGTCAGCCCCGGAATCGGCTCATGCACCGACGCCGACAGCACGAACCCGATGACACCCCCGTCCTCCAACTCCGCCGCAGCCGCCCGAGCCAGCCGAACCGCCCCGAGGAACACGGACTCGAACGCGGACTGCCACTGCTCGTCGGTGTTGTCCGCGACAAACCCGGGCGCGGGCCCGCCCACACTGATCAGCACGCCGTCGAAGCCACCGAAGTTCTCCCGCGCGGCACCGATCAACCGCTCCGCCGCCGACGGATCGGCGTTGTCGACGGCCACTCCCACCGCGTTCGGCCCCAGCTCCGCCGCCGCGGCGACCGCCGTCTTCTCCTCCCGCCCGGTCACCACGACCTTCGCCCCGTCCGCGACCAGCGAACGCGCGGCCGCGTTGCCCAGCCCACGGGTGGCCCCGGTGACGACGTACACACGGTCCTTCAGTCCAAGATCCATGGCCCCTATCCTGCCTCCTCGCCCGAGCCCCCGAACAGCGTGAGGGCGGTGTTCACCAGCCCGATGTGGCTGAACGCCTGAGGGAAGTTGCCGAGCTGCGCGCCGGCCACGGGGTCGTACTCCTCGGACAGCAGCCCCACGTCGTTGGCCAGGCCCAGGAGCCGTTCGAAGAGGTCCCGCGCCTCCTTCGTACGGCCCGTCATGTGCAGCGCGTCGGCGAGCCAGAACGAGCACACCAGGAACGTGCCCTCGCCGCCCGGCAGTCCGTCCACCGGCGTCTCCTCGGCGCTGTACCGCCGTACGAACCCGCCGTGGTCGAGCTCCGCGCGGACCGCGTCGATGGTGCCGACGACCCGGGGATCGTCGGGCGGCAGGAAGCCGACGCGGGGGATCAGCAGCAGGGACGCGTCGAGTCCGCGGGAGCCGTAGTACTGGGTGAAGGTGTTGCGTTCGGGGTCGTAGCCCTTCGCGCAGACCTCGCGGTGCACCTCGTCCCGCAGCGCGCGCCAGCCGTCCAGGTCGCCGCTCAGATCCGGGAAGGCCTCCAGGGCGCGCACGGCGCGGTCGGCGGCGACCCACACCATGACCTTCGAGTGGACGAAGTCCCTGCGGCCCCCGCGCACCTCCCAGATCCCCTCGTCCGGCTGCCGCCAGGAGGACCTGAGGAAGTCCAGGATGACCCTCTGGAGGGACCACATGTGCGGTTTGGCGGGCAGGCCCGCGCGCCGGGCCAGCGACAGCGAGTCCATGACCTCGCCGTACACGTCCAACTGGATCTGTTTCACGGCCTCGTTGCCGATGCGCACCGGCCTGGAGCCGCCGAAGCCCGACAGCCACGGCAGCTCGAACTCGGGCAGCCGCCGCTCGCCCGCGACGCCGTACATGATCTGGAGGTCCGCCGGGTCGCCGGCGACCGCGCGCAGCAGCCAGTTCCGCCAGGCCTCGGCCTCCTCCAGATAGCCGCACTGCACCAGGGCGGCCAGGGTGAGGGTGGAGTCGCGCAGCCAGCAGTAGCGGTAGTCCCAGTTGCGCACCCCGCCCATCTCCTCGGGCAGGGAGGTCGTCGCCGCGGCCACGATGCCGCCGGTGGGGCGGTAGGTGAGCGCCTTGAGGGTGATCAGGGAACGGACCACGGCGTCCCGGTACGGCCCGTCGTAGCGGCAGCGCGCCGACCACGCCTGCCAGTCGGCCACGCTGCTCTCCAGCGTCTCGAACGGGTCGGTCAGCGGTGGGCGCGGCTCGTGCGAGGGGTGCCAGGTGAGGACGAACGCGACCTTCTCGCCCTCCTCGACGGTGAACTCCGAGTGCGTCCCGAGGTGTTCGCCCCAGGTGTGCACCGGGGGCTCGCTGCGCAGCCACGTCGAGTCGGGGCCGGCGACGGCCACCCGATGCCCGTCCGACCTGCGCACCCACGGCACGACCGAGCCGTACTCGAAGCGCAGCCTCAGCGTGCTGCGCACGGTGACCCGGCCGCGGAGCCCTTCCACGACACGTACCAGGTCGGGGGCGATGTCGCGCTGCGGCATCAGGTCGGTGACCCGCACCGCGCCCTCGTCGGTCTCCCACTCGGTGTCCAGGACGAGGGTGCCGGGGCGGTAGCCGCGCCTGGTACATCGGTCCGCGTCCTTGGGAGCGATCCGCCAGTGGCCGTTCTCCTCGTCGCCGAGCAGCCTGGCGAAGCAGGCCGCCGAGTCGAAGCGGGGCAGGCACAGCCAGTCCACTGAGCCGTCCATACCGACCAGGGCGGCGGTCTGTTCGTCGCCGATGAGGGCGTAGTCCTCGATACGGGGGTGCACGGAGTGCGGGTTCCCGGCCGGTCGCGGCGGCAATCAGGGGTGGGGCCGGGGGAGTGACGCGGCCGTGCCGGAGAAGATCACCCCCGGGTGCGCGGGAGTCTGGTTCAGCACCCACAGGCCGATCAGCGTCGCCAGCGCGAACACGACGGCGATGAGGACGGCGAGGACGAGCCGGCGGCGGCGTTCCCGGCGCAGCCACTCGCCGCGTGCCGTGCGATAGGCGTCGGGGGCCGCGTGCACCCCGCCCGCCAGCGTGGCGAGGGCCTCCTGGAGTTCCCGCTCGGTGTCACGCGAGGGAGTCGTGTCTCGGTGCGTCATCGCCGGGCCTCCATCGCCTGGGTCAGGGCGGCGAGGCCGCGTGAGGTGTGGGTCTTGACGGAGCCGCAGGAGATGCCCATCGCCGAGGCGATCTGGCTCTCCTTCAGCCCGAGCCAGTGCCTGAGCACCAGCGCCTCGCGCTGCCGTGCGGGCAGCTGCTGGAGCGCATCGATGAGCACGCGCTGGTCGTCGTGGAGGAGCGCGGTGCTCTCCGCGGAGGCCACCAGCTCGGTGGGCGGCGCCTCGACGTGCTTGCGGGCCACCTGGAGGTGCCGTATCCGCATCCGCGTCAGATTGCAGACCGTGGAGCGCAGATAGGCCTCCGCCGCCTCGGAGTCCCGCAGGCGCCGCCACTTCCGGTAGATCTGGTAGTAGGCCTCGGCGACCACGTTCTCCGGGTCGTCGGCGCCGAGCAGCACGGCGAGGCGCAGCATCGAGGCGTAGTGCAGCTCGAACAGGCGGGCCACACCGGCCTCGCGCTCCAGTTCGGCCGGGTCGGTCGCCGGGGGTGCGAGCGGGACGGGTACGGCACTGCCGTGTCTCACATGCTGTCTCACGGGTGGTTCGCTCCCGTCTCGGGGCGCCGCCTGACGGTCAGGCGCGACGGTAGGTCGGTCAGGTCGGCGCCGCGCGGGACACCGAGCCGTTCGAGGGCCGCGGTGGTGGCCAGGGCGACGGTCAGGTTGAGCAGGAGGGCGACGAGACCGGCGTAGATCTGGAAAGGCCCCCCGCCGATCGACGAGAACCCCTCGTGTACGACGAGGAAGGTGCCGGCCAGCATGCCCACACCCCAGCCGGCGAGCAGCGCCCGCGGATGCAGCCGCCCGGTGAACAGGCCCACGGCGACGGCCGGGAAGATCTGCAGGATCCAGACCCCGCCGAGGAGCTGGAGGTTGACGGCGTCCTGGTCGCGCAGCCCGAACACGAACGCGACCGCGCCCACCTTCGCCGTCAGCGACACCGCCTTGGCGATGCGCACCTGCCGCTTGGGCGTGGCCGTCGGGTGCACGTACTCGACGTACACATTGCGTACGAAGCTCGTGGCGGCCGCGATCGACATCACCGCCGCCGGGACCAGCGCCCCCACGGTGATCGCGCCGAACACCAGCCCCGCCAGCGGCCCCGGCATCAACCGGTCCACCAGCATCGGTACGGCCGTCTCGGCGCCGCCCTCCGGAGCCCGCACCCCCTGAGCGAGCGCCGCGATCCCGAGGAACCCGAAGAGCGCGAGCAGCCCCGTCCAGGCGGGCAGGGCCACGGCGACCTTGCGCAGGGTGCGCGGGCTGTCGGCGGCGAAACCGGCGGTCAGGACGTGCGGGTACATCAGCAGCGCGAGGGCGGAACCGAGGGCGAGGGTGGCGTAGGCGGGCTGCTGCCCGGGGGAGAGGAGGAGCGCCGGGCCCCCGAGCCGCTCGGCGGCTCCGTCGAAGATCGCGCCCGGGCCGCCGAGGCGTTCCAGGACCAGCCAGGTGACGGCGGTGAGCGAGACGAAGACGGCGACCGCCTTGAGCGCGGAGATCACGGTGGGCGCCCGCAGCCCGTGCCGGTAGGTGGCCACCGCCAGCCCCGCGAACAGCGCCACCATCACCAGGTCACCGCTCGCGCCCCGCGGATAGACACCCCCCGCGGTCAGCACCGCCCGTATCCCGAGCAGCTGGAGCGCGAGGTACGGCATCGTCGCCAGGATCCCGGTCAGCGCGACCACCAGGGCCAGCGGCGGCGAACCGTAACGGCCCCGCACGAAGTCGGCGGCGGTGATGTAGCCGTGCCGGCGGGCCACCTCGCCCAGGCGGCTGAGCAGCACGAAGGCGATCGGGCACACGATCACCGTGTACGGCACCGCGAAGAAGGCGGCGGCGCCGTTGCCGTACGCAAGGCCCGGTACGGCGGTGAAGGTGTACGCGGTGAAGATCGTGCCGCCGAGCAGCAGCCAGGTCCACACCGGACCGAGGCTGCGGTCGGCCAGCGCCCAGCCCTCCAGGGACGGCAGCCGGTCGCTCGGGCGCAGCCGGCGCGCGGTCACGGCGAGCAGCGACGCCCCGCCGATCACGGCGAGGAACGTCGCGGTCATGGCGCTGTCGGCCATGGTCACCGTCCTTGGTGTACCCGAAGGTGTGTCTGTGCCCTCGCGCATAAGTTGCGCGGGCCGCCGGTTCGGATGACGGACATCGGCGGGAAATCTCCCTGGAATTCGCTGTCAACCGTCCGCGGGAGGAGGGCAACTCTTGCACAGACCGACAGCGATGGGGAGAGGAGCGCAGGTCATGGCACGGACCGGTCATCACCGGCTACGGCGCGTCGCGATCGCCGTACTGCTTCTCGCACCCGCCGCGGGACTGCTGTGGGTCCCGATGTACGCCGGTGCGGAGCCGCGCCTCGCGGGCACGCCGTTCTTCTACTGGTACCAGCTCGCCTGGGTGCCGGGGTGCGGTCTGTGCCTGCTCGCCGCGTATGCGCTGTCGGACCGACATCGCCGCTGAACCATCGTTGTTCCACCGTTTCCGGTGAGGAGCCGCCATGCCCGAAAACGTCCTTCAGCCTGCCCTAGAGGCGCCTGAAAAATCACGAATGTCACCTCGGTTGATCCTGTTGTGGGCCGTCGTCGCCCTGCTCGGCGCGGTCGGCTGGGGCGTCCTCGCGCTGGCCCGGGGCGAGAAGATCTCCGCGGTCTGGCTGGTCGTCGCCGCGCTCGGGTCGTACGCGATCGCCTACCGCTTCTACTCCCGCTTCATCGCCCGCCGCGTCCTGAAGCCCGACGACCGCCGGGCCACCCCGGCCGAACGCCTCGAAGACGGCGTCGACTTCCACCCCACCGACAAGCGGGTGCTCCTCGGCCACCACTTCGCGGCGATCGCGGGCGCCGGACCGCTGGTGGGCCCGGTCCTCGCGGCCCAGATGGGCTATCTCCCCGGCACACTGTGGATCGTCGCCGGAGTGATCTTCGCGGGCGCGGTGCAGGACATGGTCGTGCTGTTCCTGTCGATGCGGCGGGACGGCAAGTCGCTCGGGCAGATGGCCCGGGACGAGATCGGCCGGGCGGGCGGAGCGGCCGCGCTGGTCGCGGTCTTCGCCATCATGATCATCCTGCTGGGCGTGCTCGCCCTGGTCGTGGTCAACGCCCTCGCGCACTCCCCGTGGGGCACCTTCTCCGTCGCCATGACCATCCCGATCGCCCTGTTCATGGGCTTCTGGCTGCATCGCATCCGCCCGGGGCGGGTCGTGGAGACCAGCTTCATCGGCGTGGCGCTGCTGCTGCTCGCGATCGTGGGCGGCAGCTGGGTGCAGAACTCCTCACTGGCGTCCACGTTCACCCTCAGCCCCACGACCCTCGTCTTCTGCCTGATCGGCTACGGCTTCGTGGCTTCCGTCCTCCCGGTCTGGATGCTTCTCGCTCCCCGCGACTACCTCTCCACCTTCATGAAGATCGGCACCATCGCGCTGCTCGCGGTGGGGGTCGTGGTCGCCGCGCCGGTGCTGCGCGCGGACGCGGTGAGCGACTTCGCCACCTCGGGCGCCGGGCCGGTGTTCGCGGGGTCCCTGTTCCCCTTCCTGTTCATCACCATCGCGTGTGGCGCGCTGTCCGGCTTCCACGCCCTGGTCTCCTCCGGTACGACGCCGAAGCTGATCCAGAAGGAGTCGCAGGTCCGTCTCATCGGTTACGGCGCGATGCTGATGGAGTCGTTCGTCGCGATCATGGCGCTGATCGCGGCGGCGACCCTGGAGCCGGGTCTGTACTACGCGATGAACGCACCGGCGGGACTGCTGGGTGCGACGGCCGAGTCGGCGTCGCACGCGGTGGCCGGTCTCGGCTTCACCATCACCCCCGACCAGCTGACCCAGGCCGCCAAAGCGGTCGAGGAGCAGACCCTGATCGCCCGCTCCGGAGGCGCCCCGACCCTCGCGGTCGGCATGTCCGAGATCTTCTCCGGGGTGTTCGGCGGTACGGCCATGAAGGCCTTCTGGTACCACTTCGCGATCATGTTCGAGGCGCTGTTCATCCTGACCACGGTGGACGCGGGTACGCGGGTCGGCCGCTTCATGCTCCAGGACATGCTCGGCAACGTGTGGAAGCCGGTCGGCCGGGTCAACTGGAAGCCGGGCATCTGGCTGTGCAGCGGACTCGTGGTCGCGGCCTGGGGTTACTTCCTCCACTCCGGCGCGACCGACCCGCTCGGCGGAATCAACCAGCTCTTCCCGCTCTTCGGCATCGCGAACCAGCTGCTGGCCGCGATCGCGCTGGCGGTGTGCACGACGGTGCTCGTCAAGTCGGGGCGGCTGCGGTGGGCCTGGGTGACCGGGGTACCGCTGGCCTGGGTGGTCGCGATCACCTTCACCGCGGGCTGGCAGAAGATCTTCTCCGACGACCCGCGCGTCGGGTTCTTCGCCCAGCGGACCAAGTACGCGGACGGCATCGACGCGGGCCAGGTGATCGCACCCGCCAAGACGCCGGCCGACATGCACACGGTGGTCACCAACTCGACCGTCGACGGCGTGCTGATCGCCCTCTTCCTGGTGCTGGTCGCGGTGGTGATCGTCAACGCCGGGGTGGTGTGCGCGCGGGCTATACGGACACCGGGGGCGCTGCCGACGACGGAGGCGCCGTATGTGGAGTCGCGGATCGACGCGCCCGAGCAGGCCGGTGAGGAGCTCGTCGGAGTCCGCTCGTGACCGTGACCGTGACCGTGACCGTACGGCGGTGGGGGCGGGCAGTCCGCTGGTACCTGCGGGAGCTGACCGGGGAGGCGGAGTACGACCGCTACTGCGAGCGGCATCAGCGCCACCATCCGCTCGCGCCGGTGCCGACCCGGCGGGAGTACCAGGTGCTGCGCACACGGCACCGGGAGGCCCATCCGCAGGGCCGGTGCTGCTGACGCCGTCCATGGGGGATCGCGGGCCCGGTCCGCGATCCCTCGCCACCTTCGGGACTTCGAGACTTTGGGACTTCGGGAACGAGATGCTCAGACGCCGCCCCACCCTGCTGCTCCGCCCCGCCCTCGACGACGACGCGCTGCACACGACCCTGACCGAACTCCGGCCCACGCTTCAGTCGCACGGCCTCGGCGCGGGTTCCAGCCGCCCGCACTGGCAGCCGGTCGCCGAGCTGCTGCGGGACACGGGGCGGGACTGGGACCGCAGGTGGCACCGGATGTCCGTGCTGGCGGACAGGTTGCCGGCCGCGGTGTCCGAACGGTGGATCGCGGACCGGCCGGGTGACGGTGACGCGTTGGTGCTGAGGGCCTGTGTCCGCCGGGCTCCGGCTGAGGCCCGGGTCACCGCCCGGGAAGCTGAGCGGGCCTGTCTGCGGGCCGCCGAGGTCTGCCCCGAGGATCCGACGCCATGGCTGGCCTACCTGGACCTGATGTACTCCCACGCCGTGCCGCCCCGGGACGCCGTGCCCGTGTGGACCGAGGCCGTCACCCGGGCCCCGTGGCACCGGGGCGCCTACCACCGGCTGCTGAGCTATCTCTCGCCGCGCGGACACGGCACGGTCACCGACATGACGGACTTCGCCCGGCAGGCCGCGGCCCGCGCCCCGTACGGATCACCGCTCGCCCTGCTCCCCGTGGCGGCCCGCATCGAACTCGTCGCCCACCGACAGCGGCAGATGCCCCTCGGGGCCGACAGCCACTGGCACGAACCGAGGGCCGACGAGGAGATCGACGCGGCCCTGACGGGCTGGTTCCACACCGCCGCCGCCCCGCACGCCGAGGCCGTCACCGACCTCAACCTCCTCGCCTTCGCACTGGTCCGCACCCACCGCCCGGCCGACGCGACCTCGGTGTTCCGGCGTATCGGCCGCCATATGACCCCGCACCCGTGGGAGCTGCTGCCCGAACCGGAGCGCACGTTTCTCTACTGGCGGGACCGTCCGGAAGGCTGAGGGTCACACGGTGGCCGGTTCCGCCTCCGTCGCGGCTTCCTTCTCCGCCTGCTCCCGGCGGTCGCGCAGCTCGCGCCGCACCAGGACCACCCAGCCGATCGGCACACCGGCCGAGAACAGCCACCACTGGATGGCGTAGGCGTAGTTCAGCGCGGCGTCCTCCTTGCCGGGGTCGCCGCCGATCAGCTCCGGGCTGTCGCCCTTCGGTTCGGGCGCCGTCTGCGCGATGTAGCCGCCGAGCACCGTGGCGCCCAGCCGCCGCGCCTCCTGCTCGCTGTTGATCAGCATGACCTGCCGGTCCGGCAGCCCCTTGAGGTTCTTGATGCCGCTCGCCGCGGTGGTCTCGTCGGGCATCAGGCGCCCGGTGACGGTGATCTCACCCTTCGGGGGGGCGGGGATCTTCGGGAACGCGGTCTGGCTCGGACCGTCCGAGGGGATCCACCCCCGGTTGACCAGCAGCACCTTGCCGTCGTCGAGGACGAAGGGGGTCAGCACGTGGTAGCCGACCTCGTCGTCCGAGTTGGTGCGGCGCCGGACGACGACCTCGTCGTCGGTGTCGAAGTGCCCCTTGGCGGTCACCTTGCGGTACCGGTCGTGCGTGGTGACCGTGTGCCCCGGTGAGGTCATCTCCTCCACGGGCACCGGCTTCGCGTTCAGTGCGTCGGTCACCAGCTGGTTGCGTGCGGTGCGCTCCTCGTAGCGGTGCATCTGCCAGATGCCCAGCCTGATCATCGTCGGGATGAGAAGCAGGGCGACCAGCGTGAGGATCACCCACTGCCGGGACAACAGGAAGCGGTACACCCCACGACGGTACCTCCCGGGTCGTGGGGTGCCCTGGGCAGGGGTGGGTCAGACGCGGTCGACGATGCCCACCTTCCCCTCCGCGCGGGCACAGTGCGCACCGCAGAACCAGTGACCCTCGACCTCCACACCCTGCCCGATGATCTGGACACGGCAGTGCTCGCAGATCGGCGCCATCCGGTGGATCGCACAGGAGAAGCAGTCGAAGACATGCACCGCGCCCTGCGCGTGCACCTCGAAGGACATGCCGTAGTTATTGCCGCAAACTTCGCAAGTCGCCATGCGCCACAGGGTGAGCCGTCGCCGCCGCCCGGGCGAGACGGCGCCGGGCGAGTCGTACGACAATCACCCGTCCGTCGGCAACCCGCCGTCCGTCGGCGGCCACCCCTTCCGTACGGTCATCCCTCCGACGCCGGTTCCACATCCCTGAGGAGCTGTCCGAACGCCGCCTCGTCGACGACCGGGGTGCCGAACTGCCGGGCCTTGACCACCTTGGACGTGCCCGAGTCGGGGTCGTTGGTGACGAGCAGGCTGGTCAGCCGGGAGATGCTGGTGGCGACATGCAGCCCGGCCTCGACCGCACGGTCCTCCAGGAGGTCGCGCTCGATCGAGGTGTCCCCGGAGAAGGCGATCCGCATGCCCTGCTTGAGTGGTTTGCCGTCTTCGTACCGCCCGGGGTTGGGGTACGGACAGGCGGGCCGCTTACGGGCGGGCCGCCAACTGGTCGGCCGGTAGCTGCCGTAGCTCGACGGCTGCCTGGGCACCGCATGGTCCGTCCACTCGGTCAGCGGCCGGCACTCGTGCAGCGGCAGTCGTACGCTGCGCGCGGCCGCGGCCCGCAGGCTCGGCCGGAACGCCTCCGCGAGCACGCGCGCGTCGTCGAGAGCATGGTGCGCCCGCTGCTGTACGACGCCGAAGTGGGCCGCCAGCGACTCCAGCTTGTGGTTGGGCAGCGGCAGGCCGAGCTCCTTGGACAGGGCGATGGTGCACAGCCGTTGACGTACCGGTGCCTCACGCTTCGCGCGCGCGTACTCGCGGGCGATCATCTGCCAGTCGAAGACGGCGTTGTGCGCGACGAGCACCCGGCCGTCGAGGCGTGCCGAGAACTCGTCGGCGATGTCCTGGAAGAGCGGTGCGCCCTCGAGGGTTTCGCTCGTCAGACCGTGGATCCACACCGGGCCCGGGTCGCGCTCCGGATTGACCAGCGTGTACCAGTGGTCCTCGACCTCACCGCGCGCGTCCAGCCGGTACACGGCCGCGGAGATTATCCGGTCGTCCCGGGCCAGGCCGGTGGTCTCCACGTCAACGACCGCGTATCCCTGGGGATATGCGATCGGCCACGTTGTGATCGGCCACGTTGTGGGGGAGGACGCTGCGGTCGTCTGGTCTTCGAGCATGGTCCCTGAGGATACGGGCCGCGACTGACAGTCCCTCACGGCGGCGCCGGTACCGGGCCCGCGGTGGCCCGGGTGCGATCCTCCGGGGATGACCGACGAGGATGTGAGTGAACCGGCGCACGACGAGGCGCACGACGAGGCGCGCGGCGGAGCGCTCGGCGCCCGCCTCAACTGGCTGCGGGCGGCCGTCCTGGGCGCGAACGACGGCATCGTCTCCACGGCGGGACTGGTGGTCGGCGTGGCCGGCGCGACGAGTGACCGCTCGGCCTTGCTGACGGCGGGTCTGGCAGGCCTGCTGGCCGGCTCGATGTCCATGGCGGCGGGGGAGTACGTCTCGGTGTCGACCCAGCGGGACTCCGAGAAGGCCGCGTTGGCCCTGGAGAAACGGGAGCTTCGTGAACAGCCCGAGGAGGAGCTCGAGGAGCTGACGGAGCTTCTGGAGGACCGGGGGCTGTCGCGGGACGTGGCGCGGGAGGCGGCGCAGCAGCTGACGGCTCGTGACGCGTTGCGAGCACACGCGCGTGTGGAACTCGGCATCGACCCGGACGAACTGACGAACCCGTGGCACGCGGCCTGGGCGAGCTTCCTGGCGTTCACAGCGGGCGCGTTGCTGCCGCTGCTGGCGATCGTGCTGCCGGGCGCGTCGTGGCGGGTGCCGGTGACGGTGGTGTCGGTGGTCGGGGCGTTGGTGGTCACCGGGTGGAGCAGCGCGCGGTTGGGGGCGGCGGCGCCCGGGCGGGCAATGGTGCGGAATGTGGGGGGTGGGTTGCTGGCCATGGGCGTCACCTATGGCGTGGGGGTGTTGTTGGGCTCAGTCAATTAGCGGGCAATCGGGGGCCGTTCGGCTCGCCCCTCTCTTGGCGGAGATCACCAAGAAGCAAGCGCGTACCACCGGTAATACTTGTGGGTAACAACGTCTAGCCGCGCCTGACCGGCGGTCCTACGGTGCACACATGCCGAACCTGCCCGACGTCGTGCTCTGGTCCATACCCGCCTTCGTGCTGCTCACCGTCATCGAGATGATCAGCGTCCGGATGCATCCTGACGACGAAGGTGCGGCGGCCGGCTACGAGACGAAGGACTCCGCGACCAGCCTCGGCATGGGACTCGGCAGCCTCGTCTTCGACTTCCTCTGGAAGATCCCGATCGTCGCGATCTACACGGCGATCCACCAACTCACCCCCCTCCGCGTCCCCGTCCTGTGGTGGACGGTCCCGCTCATGCTGCTCGCGCAGGACTTCTTCTACTACTGGTCCCACCGCGGCCATCACGTCATCCGCATCCTGTGGGCCTGCCACGTCGTGCACCACTCCAGCCGGAAGTTCAACCTCACCACCGCGCTGCGCCAGCCCTGGACGTCCCTGACGGTCTGGCCGTTCTACGTCCCCCTCGTCGCCGCCGGTGTCCACCCGGCCGCGCTCGCCTTCTGCTCCTCCGCGAACCTCGTCTACCAGTTCTGGATCCACACCGAACGCATCGACAAGATGCCCCGTTGGTTCGAGTTCACCTTCAACACCCCCTCCCACCATCGCGTCCATCACGCCTCCCAAGGCGGCTATCTGGACCGCAACTTCGGCGGGATCCTCATCGTCTGGGACCGGCTCTTCGGCTCGTTCGTCGCCGAGACCGTACGGCCCGTCTACGGGTTGACCAAGAACATCAACACGTTCAACCCGATCAAGGTGGCCACCCACGAGTACGTCTCGATCGTCAAGGACATCAAGACGGCGAACACCTGGCGCGAGCGGGCCGGACGGGTGTTCCGGGGGCCGGGCTGGCAGCCGTCGAGACCTCAGGCGGCGGAGGAGCCGACCTCCGGGTCCGCCTCGGTCGAGGGAACCGCGGCCGCGTGACCGCGCGGAAGGAGTCCCGACCACACTCCGACAGGCTTGTCGCGGCCTTCGCCCTGGCCGCCCTCGTGGACCTGGTCTCGCTCGCCGTCGGCTTCGACCCCGGCCACACCGTCGCCAAGCCCCTCCTCATGCCGCTCCTCGCCGCCTGCGCGGGCGTCCGCGGCGCACCCCGACTCCTGGTCCTCGCCCTCCTGTTCGGCTGGGGCGGCGACACCTTGCTGCTGTCGGACGCGGACCCGGCGTTCCTCGCCGGGATGGCCTCCTTCGCGGCGGGACATGTCTGCTACGTCGCCCTCTTCCTGCGCAACAGCCGACGAGGCGGTTACGGCAGGTACGGCGCTTCACGCGTGCGTGCCCTCCTCCCCGCCCCCACCTACACCGTCGCCCTCGTCACCACGGTCACCCTGCTGTGGCCGGACCTTCCGGCGGACCTCCGCATCTCGGTCGCCGGATACAGCACCCTGCTCACGGCCATGGCGTACACGGCCGCCACCCGGCTCGGCCCCGTCGTCGGCACCGGCGGCGCGCTCTTCCTGCTCTCGGACACCCTCATCGCCACCGGCGTCGCCGACTGGCCCCAGCTCCCGCGCCCCGAACTGTGGATCATGCTCACGTACATCACCGCGCAGTTCCTGCTGGCCGCCGGCACACTACGAGCCCTCGAAGCGCGCCCGGGGCCGATGGCGACGTACGGTGAAGTGCGCTCGACCACCCCCTGAGCGCCGTCACGACCCCGCACGAGAAGGATCCTCGACATGCGCGCCACCACCATCCACGCCCCGTTCGACATGCGCGTGGAGGACGTACCCGAGCCCGTCGTGCAGCTGCCCACCGACGCCGTCCTCAGGGTGCTCCGGGCCTGTATCTGCGGCAGCGACCTGTGGGCCTACCGCGGCGACGCGGCGAGGCAGCCGGGGCAGAGGATTGGGCACGAGTTCCTCGGCGTTGTGGAGGAGACCGGCTCCGAGGTGAGCAGCGTCAAGCGCGGTGACCTCGTCGTGGCGCCCTTCATGTGGTCCGACGGTGTCTGCGACTACTGCCGCGAGGGGCTGACCACTTCCTGCGAGCACGGCGGCTTCTGGGGCTCCGTCGGCCACGACGGCGGCCAGGGCGAGGCCGTGCGCGTCCCCTACGCCGACGGCACCCTCGTACGACTGCCCAAGGAGGCGGCCTCCGACGCCCGGCTGCTGTCCTCGCTGCTGACCCTCTCCGACGTCCTGGGCACCGGTCACCACGCCGCTCTGGGCGCGGGAGCCCGCCCGGGTGTCACGGTCGCCGTCGTCGGCGACGGAGCGGTCGGCCTGTGCGCGGTGCTCGCCGCGAGGCGACTCGGCGCCGAGCGGATCATCGCGCTGGGCCGGCACCAGGTCCGTACCGACCTCGCGCGCCGCTTCGGCGCCACCGACGTCGTCGCCGAGCGCGGGGAGGCGGCCGTGGAGGCGGTCCGCGAACTCACCCGCGGCCAGGGCGCGCACGCCGTCGTCGAGGCCGTCGGTACCGAACAGTCCATGCGTACGGCGGTCAACATCACCCGCGACGGCGGCGCCATCGGCTTCGTCGGAGTGCCGCACGGCAGTGACACCGGCGTCGACCTCGGCGTCATGTTCGACCGCAACATCGCCCTGCGCGGCGGGGTCGCGCCGGTCCGCGCCTACATCCCCGAACTGCTGCCCGACGTCCTGGACGGCACCGTCGACGCCTCACCGGTCTTCGACATGACCGTCGACCTGGAGGGCGTCCCCGCGGGCTACAAGGCGATGGACGAACGCACCGCCCTGAAGGTGCTCGTCACCAACTAGCGGGCGCCCTCACCAACGGATCGGCAGCGGCAGCGCCGTCAGCAGCCCCGACACCACGACCACGAGCCCCAGGGCGACGACCTCCGCCCGCGCGGGGACGCAGGCGGCCAGCGGGTCGGATGCGCGGCGCAGCCGGAACCGGGCCCACAGGGCGAGCGCGGCGACCGCGGCCACGAGGAGCACCTTGGCGAGCAGCGTGCGCCCGTAGGCCGTGTCCGTCACCTGGTCCAGGACCGTGCCGGGCGGCATCCGGCGCAGTGAACTCCAAACACCGGTGACGGTGATGGCGGCGAACAGAACGGCCGCCACGCGCGCGTAGAGCCCGAGCAACGCCCCGCCCGGCTCCGCGGGGCGCCAGCGGCGCAGCGTCCGCAGCACATACAGCAGCCCGCCCGTCCACAGCGCGGCGCAGGTCAGGTGAACCAGCGTCAGCCAGGAGCCGATCAGCGGACTGTGTTCCGTCGTGGGGTGGGCGCGCAGGGCCTCCGCCACGATCACGGCGGCCAGCGGCCACACCTGGACCGCCGGACGATCCGAGCGCGCGCACAGGCCGGCCACGAGGAACGCGTTGACCTCCAGAAGCGCCAACTGGCCTTCCCGGGAGGCGTACAGGCCGCCGAGGTCGATCTCGGAGAGGCTGTGCGGCACCAGGTTGCCGGTCGCCACGACCGACGCGAGACCCAGCGCGGCGACGAAACCGACTGCAGCGGCGTACGGCGCCCAGGAACGGGGCAGGGGTGGGAGCGGGTGGGCGCCGGGCAGGGCTCGGGCCAGCCGGCCCACGAACAGTTCGCCCAGCGGCACGCACAGCGCCGCGAACAGCACGGTCCGCAGCAGGGCCACCCCGCCGGTTCCGGGCGCGGCGGCCTCTCCGGTGCCGTGCAGCGCGGCGGACGGGCCGAACAGAGGTATCAGCGAGGCCAGGACCACCAGGACGAGGACGGCGACCGCCCGACCGGCGCCGCCGCGGCGCGCGGGCCCGCTCGCGTCGGCCACTCCGGCGGTGGGTCTTATCAGAGTCACCTCATGATGGTGACCAGAACGGACAGAACCGGGCAAGTTATGGGAAACAAATGGTGGTACGGCATTCCGCCCATAGGTACGTCTCCGGCCTTGCCGTTGGTTCAGGCCCGCTCAGTCCCAGTGCGCGGCATCCGTTCCCCACGGCACCGGCGGGCGCGCCCAGTTCACCGGACCGCCTTCGAAGGAGACCGGCGACAGGGCGTACCGCAGCCGCCCGAGCGCGCTGTCCGTCTCCGACAGCCAGGGCTCGGGCCCGTCGTACGGCCCGCTCCCTACGTCACCCGGCGCGGTCCCGTCCATGCCGTCGGTCAGCCACAGGGCCGTCCGCGCCAGCGCCAGCCGCACGAACCTGCTGCCGCCCTCCTCCGACTGCTCGGCCAGCGCCCGCAGCACGGCCGCCGCCAGGAGATAGCCCGTCCCGTGGTCGAGGGCCTGCGCGGGCAGCGCGCCCGGACGTTCCATCGAGCCCTCCAGCACGGCGATCCCGGTGGCCACTTGCACCAGGCTGTCGAAGCCCCGGCGTTCACGCCACGGCCCGTACCCGCCCCACGCCGACAGCTGCGCCACGACCAGCCCGGGCCGCCGTTCCGCCAACGCCTCCGGCGACAGCCCGAACCGGTCCAGCGCGCCCGGCCGGTAGCCGGTGACGACCACGTCCGCCGCCGCGAGCAGTTCCTCGAAGGTCTGCCGGTCGGTCGTCAGGTCGAGCGTCGCCGACCGCTTGCCGAAGCCGGTGTCGGCGTGCTGGTCCGGCAGTTCGGGCAGTCGGGGGGCGTCCAGGCGCAGGACGTCCGCGCCGAGCAGCGCGAGCGTGCGGGTGGCGACCGGGCCCGCGAGAACCCGCGTCAGGTCCAGGACCCGCAGTCCGGCGGCCGGCAGCAGGGGAGAGGTGCCGACGGGGGCGAGGACACGCGCGCGTGCCGTGTCCAACCGCCCTTGCTCGACCAGTGGCCGCTGCGCCACCTCGGCCGCCTGCGGATGCGCGGCCCACTCCTCGGGAGAGCGCAGGGCCACGGCGAGTCCCCCGGCCGCGTACACCGCGTCCTCCACCTCCAGGGCGGACCTCTCGGCGAGTGCCGCCTCGACGGTCGGCACGTCGTCGGGTACTCCGAGCGCGTCCAGGAGCCGCGCCCGGTGGTGGGGATAGTTGGCGTGCGTCCGCACCCATCCGTCGGCCGTTCGCCAGAACCGGGACAGCGGTGCGAAGTTGACGGGCGCACGGCCGTCGATCAACAGATGACGCTCGCTCAGGAAAGCCGCGGCGACCGCACCGTCGTCCACCCGCACCGCGGGCACTTCGGCGAGCCCGGCCCGCCGCGCCCCCAGCTCCGCGGCGGCCTGCGCGCACGCACCCACACACGCCCGTGCGAGCTCTCGCACGGGAAGGCGCCCCTGAAGAGCGCCTTCCCGCACCGCAAACTTGATTCCAGTCATAACTGCACTATGCAGTATTGACCGAATCAACATATGGACGGGCCTTGATCGCCCTGCATCGCTGCATCGCTACATTCCTGCATCGCTACTTCGTCACCGCGTCCAGCGCGTCCACCGTGCCCCAGCCGTAGAACCCGTTGCGGTTCTTGGACCCCTCGCACACCGCGTCGACCTTGCCGTCGCCGTTGATGTCGTACGGGTCCGTGCACGGCGTGGCGTCGGCCTCCGCGTACAGCAGCGCCTTCACCAGGGCCGGCGGGGCGTACGGGTGCGTCGACTTGATCAGGGCCGCCACGGCCGCGACGTGCGGCGACGCCATCGACGTACCGGCCATGTAGCCCCACTTGCCGCCGGGCAGCGTGCCCAGGATCAGACCGCTGGTCGCGGGCGGCGCCGGCGTCTGGTAGGCCGTCGAGTCACCGCCGGGCGCGGCCACGTCGATGACGCCCAGGCCGTAGTTGGAGAACGACGACTTGATGCCCTTCGCGCCGGTCGCCGCGACCGTCACCACACCCGGCAGCTGCGTCGGTATGTCGAAGCACTCCGACGGGTCGATCACCCGGTCCGAGGGCGTGGCGTCGTTCGGCGAGACCGGATCGGTGATCTCGTCGGCCGCCAGGTCGTAGTTCTCGTTGCCGGCCGCGGCCACGTTGACCACACCCCGCTTCTCCGCGTACCGCGAGGCCCGGGTGATCGCGTCCACGAGGGCCTTCTGGTCCGGGTCGTCGGTGCAGTTGAAGTACCACGGGTCGGTGTAATAGCTGTTGTTGGTGACGTCGACCCCATGGGTGGCCGCCCACATGAAGCCGCAGACCACGGCCTCCGTGTAGAAGTAGCCGGCGGTGGTCGACACCTTGATGCCCGCCACCTTCACACCGGGCGCCACGCCCGTCATGCCGACGCCGTTCTTGGCGGCCGCGATCTCACCGGCCACGTGTGTGCCGTGCGGGCTCTCCGCCGCGCTCGGCCGCCACGCCCCGTCGGCGGTGTCCGGCTTCCCCGTCACACAGTTGACGGACGCGGCCCGGTCGAAGTTCGGCGCGAGGTCCGGGTGGGTGTCGTCCACGCCGGTGTCGATCACCGCGACGGTCACCTTGCTGCTGCCGAGCGACTTCTCGTGCGCCTTGTCCGCCTTGATGGCCGGCAGGTCCCACTGCAACGACTCCAGGGGGTCCTGGCCGGCGTCGGCGGCGGCCTGCGCGGCGGCCATCTGGGCCGAGCTGAGCGCCTTCGGCGTCCCCTCGTCGGTCGTCGACTGCGCGGGCAGCGGCGCGTTGCGGGTGTTGCCCGCCGACTCGACCCCGCGGACCCCCCGGATCGTCTTGGCGAAGTCGGGGTTCGACGAGTGGACGACGATCACGCCGATCTGGTCGTACGACGTCACGATCGTGCCGCCGGCCTGGGCGATGGCCTTCCTCACCTGGGCCGAAGGGCCGTGCCCGGGACGGACATTGACGACGTAGCTGAGCGCGGTACCGTCCGCGTCGACGGCGGCGAGGATGTCGTTCGCGGTGCCGGTGACACCGGCCACTGTGCCGGGCAGGTCGGCCGCGGACGCCGTGGCGCCCGGCAGGAACGCCACAGCCGTGGCCAGGGTCATACCGAGCGGGATCGCGATCGCGCGCCGGAAGCGCGGATGGGGCCCTGTCATGATGAAAGTGTCTCCAGTTCGTTCGCGGAACAAGCGGTCCGTGCGGGTGGTGTGGGGGCTTCTGTCCGGCGGGTCACTTGACGGCGCGCAGCGCGTCGACAATGCCGAAGCCGTAGAAGCCGTTGACCCTGGTGCCGCCCTCGCACACCGCGTCCTGGGTGCCGTCGCCGTTCTGGTCGTACGACGCCGGGCAGGCCGTCGCGTCCGCCTGAGCCTTGAGCAGCGCCTGCAGCTGGGCCGGGCTCGCCTTGGGATGCGTCGACTTCAGCAGCGCGGCGACGCCCGCGGCGTGCGGCGAGGCCATCGAGGTGCCCTGCAGGAAGCCGTACTCGCCGTTCGGCATGGTGGACAGGATGCGGCCGTTCTTCGACGGCGTGTCCGGGATCTGGTAGAGCCGGTCGCCGCCGGGCGCCGCGACATCGATGACGCCCTTGCCGTACGAGGAGTAGTACGACTTGAGGTTCTTGACGCCCGTCGCGCTCACCGTGACGACCCCCGGAAGCTGCGTCGGCACGTCGAAGCACTCGTGAGGGTCGACGGTCCGCTCCACCGGCGTGGAGTCGTCCGGGCTCGTGGTGTCGACGATCGCGTCGGAGTCCAGGTCGTGGTTGGAGTTGCCGGCCGAGGCCAGGCTGAGGGTGCCCTTCTTCTGGGCGTACAACTGCGCCCTGTTGACCGCGTCGACAATGGCCCGCTGATCTGGATCGTCCATGCAGTTGTACAGCCATGGATCAACGTAGTAGCTGTTGTTCGTGATCTCGACGCCGTGGTCGGCCGCGAACACGAAGGCGCACACGACGCTCTCCGGGTAGAAGAGGCCGTCGCTCGGGTCGGTCACATTGATGGCGGAGACCTTCACGCCGGGCGCGACCCCGGCCACGCCGATGCCGTTGCGCGCGGCGGCGATCTCACCGGCCACGTGGGTGCCGTGGTAGTCGTCCGCGGTGTATGGCCGCCAGGCGCCCGGGCTGGTGTTCGGGACACCGCCGTCGCAGTTGGCGGACTGGGAGGCCGAGAAGTTCGGCGCGATGTCGGGGTGGGTGTCGTCGACGCCGGTGTCGATCACGGCGACGGTCACCTTGCGGCTGCCCGGGTTGATCTTGGCCGCCTTGTCGGCGCCTATCGCGCGCAGGTCCCACTGGTCGGCCTCGAGCGGCTCGCTGTCCGGCGTCGCCGCCGAGGCCTTCGCGACCTTGGCTGCCTGAGCGTCCGACAGGACCTGGACCGCGCCCTCGTCCGTCGTACCGGCCGGGGTGAGCGGCGAGGTGCGGGTGGCGCCGGCGGACTGCACCCCGCGCAGCTTGCGGATCTTCTGGGCGAAGTCCGGGGCGGAGGAGTGGGCGACGATCACGCCGATCTTCTCGTACGTGATCACGACGGTGCCACCGGCCGCCGGTATCGCCTTCTGCACCGACGCGATCGTGCGGTGGTCCACCTTGGTGTTGACGACGTACGACAGGCTCGGCGCGTCCGAGGCCTGGGCCGTGGTGCCCGCGAAGGGGGCGGCCGAGGCCGCAGCGGGCAGGAAGCCGAGCGAGGCCGTGAGGGACAGCACGACGGGCACGGCGAGCGCGATACGGCGTCTGGAACGGGTCGAACGCCTGGAGCGCGGCTGGGACATGGGGTCTCCACATCATCCGGAAACGAAACCGGCCCGAGACGCAGGTGTCGCTCGGGCAGGTACATGACGGGTGGTGCAGGCCGAAGCTATCTCCCGAAGTCGCTGGCCAGCAATGACTTCCCCAAGGTGAGTTCGGAAAGAAGCAAAGCGAGTTGAACCGGTCCCAGCGCGGCGCCGTGACCTTGGACAGGGAACGCGAGGACACTCGCGCCCGGTCCCCGTCACAACCGCACCCGCAACGCGAGGAGACTTCGTGTCCACCGACGCACCGCCCCCCTCGAAAGAGCAGCACAAACTCCCCACCACCGCGGAGTTCACCGAGGTGCAGGAGAGCGCGGAGTTCGGTGAACTGCGCCGCTCCTACCGCTCCTTCGCCTTTCCGCTGACCGTCGGCTTCATCGCCTGGTACCTGCTGTACGTCCTGCTGTCCAACTACGCGGGCGACTTCATGGGCACCAAGGTCTTCGGCAACATCAACATCGCTCTGGTCCTGGGCCTCGCCCAGTTCCTCACCACGTTCCTCATCGCCTGGTGGTACTCGCGCGTCGCCGCCGCGAAGTTCGACCCGAAGGCCGAGGCCATCAAGTCCCGGATGGAGGGCGGAGCATGAGCCCCGCGATCACCCTTGCCGCAGGCGAGGCCAGCGAGCACCGGCCGCTGATCATCAGCCTGTTCGCGGTCTTCGTCGTCGCGACCCTCGTCATCACGGTCTGGGCCGGACGCCAGACCAAGGACGCCTCCGACTTCTACGCGGGCGGACGTCAGTTCACCGGTTTCCAGAACGGCCTCGCCGTCTCCGGCGACTACATGTCCGCCGCGTCCTTCCTCGGCATCGCGGGCGCCATCGCCCTCTTCGGCTACGACGGCTTCCTCTACTCCATCGGCTTCCTGGTCGCCTGGCTCGTCGCCCTGCTCCTGGTCGCCGAACCGCTGCGCAACTCCGGCCGCTACACGATGGGTGACGTGCTGGCGTACCGCATGCGCCAGAGGCCCGTCCGTACCGCGGCCGGCACCTCCACCATCGTGGTCTCGATCTTCTACCTGCTGGCCCAGATGGCGGGCGCGGGCGTCCTGGTCTCCCTGCTGCTCGGCATCACCAGCGACGCCGGCAAGATCGGCATCGTCGCCCTGGTCGGCGTCCTGATGATCGTGTACGTCACCATCGGCGGCATGAAGGGCACCACCTGGGTCCAGATGGTCAAGGCCGTCCTGCTGATCGCGGGCGCCCTGCTGCTGACCTTCCTGGTGCTGCTGAAGTTCGACTTCAACGTCTCCGACCTGCTCGGCTCCGCCGCCGACAACAGCGGCAAGGGCGCGGCCTTCCTGGAGCCGGGCCTGAAGTACGGCGCCACGGGCACCACCAAGCTGGACTTCATCTCGCTCGGCATCGCCCTGGTCCTCGGCACCGCCGGTCTGCCGCACATCCTGATCCGCTTCTACACGGTGCCCACCGCCAAGGCCGCCCGTAAGTCGGTCATCTGGGCCATCGGCCTCATCGGCGCCTTCTACCTGATGACCCTCGCCCTCGGCTTCGGCGCCGCGGCCCTCATCAAGCCGGACGAGATCATCGCCTCCAACAAGGCGGGCAACACGGCTGCGCCACTGCTTGCACTGCATCTGGGCGGCGTCGACTCCAACTGGGGCGCGATCCTGCTGGCCACCATCTCGGCGGTCGCCTTCGCCACCATCCTCGCGGTCGTCGCCGGTCTCACCCTGGCCTCGTCCTCGTCCTTTGCGCACGACATCTACGCCAACGTCATCAAACGAGGTCAGGCCACCGAGAAGCAGGAGATGAGCGCGGCCCGCTGGGCGACCGTCGGCATCGGCGCCGTCTCCATCCTGCTGGGCGCCCTCGCCCGTGATCTGAACGTCGCGGGCCTCGTCGCCCTCGCCTTCGCGGTCGCCGCCTCGGCAAACCTGCCCACGATCATCTACAGCCTCTTCTGGAAGCGGTTCACCACCTCCGGCGCCCTGTGGTCGATCTACGGCGGCCTCGTCGCGGCGGTCGGCCTGGTGCTGTTCTCGCCGGTCGTCTCCGGCAAGCCCACCTCGATGTTCCCGGACGTCGACTTCCACTGGTTCCCGCTGGAGAACCCGGGCATCATCTCGATCCCGGTCGGCTTCCTGCTCGGCATCATCGGCACCTACCTCTCCAAGGAGGAGCCGGACAAGGGCAAGTACGCGGAGCTGGAGGTCCGGTCCCTGACCGGCACCGGCGCCCACTGACCCGTCCACTGAGCGGCCGTGTCGTAGATCTCTACGACACGGCCGCTTCGTACGTCGTGGGATCGGGCACTGTCGTTGTCAGCGACGTCACGTAGGCTCGCAAGTGACGGAAAACGATGGATCCGGCACTGATCCGCGACGAGGGAGGGGGCCCACGTGCTCATCGACACCTATGGCCGGGTCGCCACCGACCTGAGAGTCTCGCTGACCGACCGGTGCAATCTGCGGTGCACGTACTGCATGCCGGAAGAGGGCCTGCAGTGGCTGGCCAAGCCGGACCTGCTGACCGACGACGAGATCGTCCGCCTGATCGACATCGCCGTCACCTCCCTTGGCATCGAGGAGGTCCGGTTCACCGGCGGCGAGCCCCTGCTGCGCCCCGGTCTGGTCGGCATCGTCGAGCGCGTCGCGGCTCTCCGGCCCCGCCCCCAGATGTCCCTCACCACCAACGGCATCGGCCTCAAGCGCACCGCGACCGCCCTCAAGGCGGCGGGCCTGGACCGGGTCAATGTCTCCCTCGACACCCTGCGCCCGGACGTCTTCAAGACACTCACCCGCAGGGACCGGCACAAGGACGTCCTGGAAGGTTTGGACGCCGCCCGCGAGGCGGGTCTGACCCCGGTCAAGGTGAACTCCGTCCTGATGCCGGGGCTCAACGACGACGAGGCCCCGGACCTCCTGGCCTGGGCCGTGGAGCACGACTACGAACTGCGCTTCATTGAGCAGATGCCCCTGGACGCCCAGCACGGCTGGAAGCGAGACGGCATGATCACCGCCGGGGACATCCTGACCTCCCTGCGCACCCGCTTCGAGCTGACGGAGGAGGGCGCGGACAAGCGCGGCTCGGCCCCCGCGGAGCGCTGGCTGGTCGACGGCGGCCCGCATGTGGTCGGCGTTATCGCCTCGGTCACCCGCCCGTTCTGCGCCGCCTGCGACCGCACCCGCCTCACGGCCGACGGCCAGATACGCACCTGCCTGTTCGCCCGCGAGGAGACCGACCTGCGAGCGGCACTGCGCTCCGACGCCGGTGACGAGGAGGTCGCCCGTATCTGGCGCGAGGCGATGTGGGGCAAGAAGGCCGGCGCGGGCCTGGACGACCCGTCTTTCGTTCAGCCGGACCGCCCGATGTCGGCGATCGGCGGCTAGCTAGGCCCCCTCGGGCGCCCGCCAGTCCTCGAACTTCACTACGTCCTTGAGGAAGCCCCGCACCCCGAGGAACTGCGACAGATGCTCCCGGTGCTCCTCACAGGCCAGCCAGGTCTTCCGCCGCTCCGGCGTGTGGATCTTCGGGTTGTTCCAAGCGAGCACCCACTCGGCGTCGACGCGGCAGCCCTTCGCGGAGCAGATCGGGGTCTCGTCACTCACAGCGGTGTCTCACAAGCGGGGAAAAAGCAGGGGGAAAAGGCGACGCCGAGCAGCCACGGGGGGAGCTGCCCGGCGTCGGTCTGTCGCTCCGACGGGGGATGCGGAGCGCGTACGAAGTATGTCACGGGTAACCCTTGGCCCGGCACTGGAACAACATGATTGATCTGAGCTTTTCTTGAGCTTGGTACTGAGTAAACCTCTCACGTCCGTTCGTGCGGCCCGCCCCGTACACCCGAGGCCGACCCGGCCGCGCCGTCTTCCGGCACCGGTTCCGCGAAGTCCCCGTCCGCCCGCGGCGGCATGATCATCGGCCGGGTCGGAGCGGTCACGAACGTCGAGGGCAGCGACGGCGCGTTCTCCCGCCCCGCGTTGGCGATGACGACGGCGATATAGGGCAGAACCGCCCCGAGCACCAGCGCAACGATCGCCACGTGCCGTTCGACGTTCCAGAGCGTGGCCGCGAGCACCACGGACAGCGTACGAACCGTCATCGAGATGACGTACCGGCGCTGACGCCCGCGCACGTCCTCCTGCAGACCGGTCCGGGCGCCGGTGATCCGGAACACCTGGGCGCTGCCACCGGCATGCTGCTTCCGCATCACATTCCACCATCCGCCCGCATCGGACTCTCCCCGCCCCGCATCCGCTCCCCGCCCGGTGGAGATACCGGGCCAGGACACCTTCCACGTTACGCCGCGCCTGCGCCGCCTACGAGACCGGGGCACCTCCCGCCTGGGCGGACGACCTCACTCGCAGCGCGTACGGCCCTACCCGACATGCGCCGTAGCGCGAACGGACCGACACTGGCCGTAATGCTCACGTAGAGCCGTACGAGGAGGCAGCCATGGGCTGGTTGTGGGCGATCATCGTGGGATTCGTGCTGGGTCTGATCGCGAAGGCGATCATCCCCGGGAAGCAGCACAGTCCCCTCTGGCTGACCACCATCTTCGGCATGCTGGGCGCCGTCGCCGGCAACGCCATGGCACGCGGGTTCGGCGTGGACGAGACCTCCGGCATCGACTGGAGCCGCCACGTCTTCCAGCTCATCGCCGCGATCATCATCGTCGCCGTCGGCGACATGCTCTACATGGCGACGCTGGGCAAGAGGAAACGACGCACCTGAGTGCGGTACGTCGATGGGGGCGCCCTCCGCGCGGAGGGCGCCCCCATCGACGTACGAGAGCTACGCGGACGTGACCTCGACCGCCGCCAGGTTCTTCTTGCCCCGGCGTAGCACCAGCCACCGCCCGTGCAGCAGGTCCGCCTCGGCGGCGACGGCGTCCTCGGCCGTGACCTTCACGTTGTTCACGTAGGCCCCGCCCTCCTTCACCGTCCGCCGCGCGGCCGACTTGCTGGCCACGAGACCGACCTCGGCGAACAGGTCGACGACCGGCCCGAGCTCGGCGACCTGGATGTGCGGCACCTCGGACAGCGCGGCCGCCAGCGTCGCGTCGTCCAGCTCCGCCAGCTCGCCCTGCCCGAAGAGAGCACGGGACGCGGCGATCACGGCGGCCGTCTGGTCGGCCCCGTGCACCAGAGTCGTCAGCTCCTCCGCCAGCGCCCGCTGCGCCGCGCGCGCCTGCGGACGCTCCACGGTCTGCTTCTCCAGCTCCTCGATCTCCTCATGGGACCTGAAGCTGAAGATGCGCAGGAACTTGGAGACGTCCCGGTCGTCCGCGTTCAGCCAGAACTGGTAGAAGGCGTACGGCGTGGTCATCTCGGGGTCGAGCCAGACCGTGCCGGACTCCGTCTTGCCGAACTTGGTGCCGTCGGCCTTGGTGATCAGCGGCGTGCCCAGCGCGTGCACCACGGCGTCGGGCTCGACCTTGTGGATCAGGTCGGTGCCCGAGGTGAGGTTGCCCCACTGGTCGCTGCCGCCGGTCTGCAGCGTGCAGCCGTGCCGCCGGTACAGCTCCAGGAAGTCCATGCCCTGCAGGATCTGGTAGCTGAACTCGGTGTAGCTGATGCCCTCCTGGGACTCCAGGCGCCGGGCCACGGCCTCCTTCGCGATCATCTTGTTCACGCGGAAGTGCTTGCCGATGTCCCGCAGGAACTCGATGGCCGACAGGCCCTGTGTCCAGTCCAGGTTGTTGACCATGACCGCGGCGTTCGGGCCCTCGAAGCCCAGCAGCGGAGCGATCTGCGCGCGCAGCCGCTCGACCCACTGGGCGACGACCTCGGGCGCGTTCAGCGTGCGCTCCGCGTTCGGCTTCGGGTCGCCGATCAGACCCGTGGCGCCCCCGACCAGGCCCAGCGGACGGTTGCCCGCCTGCTGGATCCGGCGCATCGTCAGGATCTGCACGAGGTTGCCGAGGTGCAGGCTGGGCGCGGTCGGGTCGAAGCCGCAATAGAACGTGACGGGACCGTCCGCGAACGCCTTGCGCAATGCGTCCTCGTCAGTGGAGAGGGCGATCAGCCCGCGCCACTTCAGCTCGTCGACGATGTCCGTCACGGTTCTCGTATCTCCTTGAAAAGATCCTCGGGCAGCCGAACGACTACCGGCTACGAGGTTATACGCCCTGACTGACAGAGCTCATATTGAAGTCGGGCACCCGCAGCGCGGGCATCGCAGCCCTAGTGAACCAGTCGCTCCACTCCCTCGGCAGCGTCTTTTCGGTGCGCCCGGCTTCGGTCGCCCGCCCCAGCAGGCCGACCGGCGACTCGTTGAAGCGGAAGTTGTTGACCTCGCCGGTCACCTCGCCGTTCTCGACGAGGTACACCCCGTCCCGGGTCAGCCCGGTCAGCAGCAGCGTGGCCGGGTCGACCTCGCGGATGTACCACAGGCAGGTCAGCAGCAGCCCGCGCGTGGTGTTCGCGACCATCTCCTCCAGGGAGCGGTCCTGGCCGCCGTCCAGGATCAGGTTGCCGATCGCCGGGGCGACGGCGAGCCCGGTCAGGCCCGCGCTGTGCCGGGTGGTGGTCAGATGCGCCAGCGTGCCCTGCCGTACCCACTCGGTCGACCCGACCGGAAGGCCGTTGTCGAACACCGACTGGTCGCCTCCGGAGGAGTGCGCGACGACGAACGGCGCGGTCTCCAGGCCCGGCTCGTTCGGGTCGCTGCGCAGGGTCAGCGGCAGGTCGGTGAGCGACTCTCCGACCCGGGTGCCGCCGCCGGGCTTGGAGAACACCGTCCGTCCCTCGACCGCGTCCCGGCCGGACGCCGACCAGAGCTGGTAGATCAGCAGGTCCGCGACCGCGGTCGGTGGCAGCAGCGTCTCGTACCGCCCGGCGGGCAGCGGGACACGCCGCTCGGCCCATCCGAGGCGTACGGCGAGCTCGGCGTCCAGCGCCGCCGGGTCGACGTCCTTGAAGTCCCGCGTGGAGCGACCGGCCCAGGCCGAGCGGGTACGGTCCGGCGACTTGGCGTTCAGCTCCAGCGTGCCGTTGGGCTGGTCGTGGCGCAGCCGCAGCCCCGTGGACGTGCCCAGGTACGTCGAGACGAGCTCGTGGTTGGCGAAGCCGTAGAGCTCACGGCCGCCCGCACGCGCGCGTGCGAAGGACTCACCGAGCGCCGGAGCGAAGTCGGCGAAGACGGCGGAGGAGGTCTCGGCGGGCGCGTCCGTGAAGTCCGGGGACTCCGGTACACCGGTGACCAGGGGCTGGGCGTCCTCGGCGGGCCCGGCACCGCGCGCGGCGGCCTCGGCGGCCCGCACCAGCGGCTCCAGCTCGTCCGCGGTCACCGCGGACCGGGAGACGACCCCGGAGGCGGTGCCCTCCTTGCCGTCGACGGTCGCGACGACGGTGAGCGTGCGCCCGCGCGTGACGCCGTTCGTGGTGAGCGCGTTGCCCGCCCAGCGCAGGTTGGCGGTCGAGTGCTCGTCGGCGATCACGACACAGCCGTCGGCCCGGGACAGCGCGAGGGCCCGCTCGACGATCTCGTGCGGCTTGTTGGTACGCGGGCTCATCGACCGGCCTCCTGCGTGGTGTTCAGAATGTTGACGCCCTTGAACAGGGCCGACGGGCAGCCGTGCGACACGGCCGCGACCTGGCCCGGCTGGGCCTTGCCGCAGTTGAAGGCGCCGCCGAGGACGTAGGTCTGCGGGCCGCCCACCGCGGCCATCGAGCCCCAGAAGTCGGTCGTGGTCGCCTGGTAGGCGACGTCCCGCAGCTGCCCGGTGATCCGCCCGTTCTCGATCCTGAAGAACCGCTGGCCGGTGAACTGGAAGTTGTAGCGCTGCATGTCGATCGACCAGGACCGGTCGCCGACGACGTAGATCCCGCGGTCCACGCTCCCGATGAGGTCCTCCGTGGACATCCCGGCGGGATCGGGCTGGAGCGACACGTTGGCCATGCGCTGCACCGGGACGTGCCCGGGGGAGTCGGCGTAGGCGCACCCGTTGGAGCGCTCGAACCCGGTCAGTTTCGCGATCCGCCGGTCCAGTTGATAGCCGACGAGCGTGCCGTCCTTCACCAGGTCCCAGGACTGACCCGCGACGCCCTCGTCGTCGTAGCCGATGGTCGCGAGGCCGTGCTCGGCGGTGCGGTCCCCGGTGACGTTCATCAAATCGGAGCCGTAGCGCAGCTTGCCGAGCTGGTCGAAGGTGGCGAAGGAGGTGCCGGCGTAGGCCGCCTCGTAGCCGAGCGCGCGGTCCAACTCGGTGGCGTGGCCGATGGACTCGTGGATGGTCAGCCACAGGTTCGACGGGTCGACGACCAGGTCGTACAGGCCCGCCTCGACACTGGGTGCCCGCATCTTCTCGGCGAGGAGCTCGGGGATCTGCTCCAGTTCGCTCTCCCAGTCCCAGCCGGTGCCCGTGAGGTACTCCCAGCCGCGTCCGACCGGCGGCGCGATGGTGCGCATGGAGTCGAACTCGCCGCTGGACTCGTCGACCGAGACGGCGGTCAGCTGCGGGTGCAGGCGCACGCGCTGCTGCGTGGTCACGGTCCCCGCCGTATCGGCGTAGAACTTGTTCTCGTGCACGGTGAGCAGCGAGGCGTCGACATGGTTGACCGCGTTCGCCCCCAGCAGCCGCGCGCTCCAGTCCGCGAGCAACGCCGCCTTCTCCTCGTCGGGCACGGTGAAGGGATCGATCTCGTACGACGAGATCCACGTACGGTCCGCGTGCACGGGCTCGTCGGCGAGCTCCACCCGCTCGTCGGACCCGGCCGCGCGGATCACCTGGGCGGAGAGCTTCGCCATGGCCACGGCCTGCGAGGCGACCTTGGCGGCGGCGTCCAGCGTCAGGTCCACGCCCGACGCGAAGCCCCAGGTGCCGCCGTGCACGACCCGCACCGCGTACCCGAGGTCGGTGGTGTCCGAGGAACCCGCGGGCTTGGCGTCCCGCAGCCGCCAGGACGCGCTGCGCACCCGCTCGAACCGGAAGTCCGCGTGCTCGGCCCCGAGCGCACGCGCGCGTGCCAGCGCGGCGTCGGCGAGGGCACGTAGGGGAAGCGCTGTGAAGGCTTCGTCGATGGTATGAGGCACCTGGGTCTCTTCCTGTCGGGATGAGGGTGGGCGACGGTTGCCCCGATCATGTCGCGGCGAACGGTCCGCGGACCACACGTTTCCGACCGCCGTCGGCAACTTTCTGTAGGGACCCGACAGTGAGTCCCGTAAGCCACTGTCGGTGCCCGAATGTCCTCCGGCGGGAGCGGCCCGATAGGTTTTCGGAGAAGCCGCCTGTCCTCCAGGTGTTCGGGCGGATGTGTCATACCCCTATGGAAAGGGTGATCCGTTGAGCCGCTCGGTTCTCGTCACCGGAGGCAACCGGGGCATCGGCCTCGCCATCGCCCGCGCTTTCGCCGACGCCGGCGACAAGGTCGCCATCACGTACCGCTCGGGTGAGCCGCCGGCCGGCTTCCTTGCGGTCAAGTGCGACATCACCGACTCCGAGCAGGTGGAGCAGGCCTACAAGGAGATCGAGGCCGAGCAGGGCCCGGTCGAGGTCCTGATCGCCAACGCCGGCATCACCAAGGACCAGCTTCTGATGCGGATGTCCGAGGAGGACTTCACCTCGGTCGTCGACACCAACCTCACCGGCACCTTCCGCGTGGTCAAGCGCGCCAACCGCGGCATGCTGCGTGCCAAGAAGGGCCGGGTCGTCCTGATCTCCTCGGTCGTCGGCCTCTACGGCGGCCCCGGCCAAGCCAACTACGCCGCCTCCAAGGCCGCGCTGGTCGGCTTCGCGCGCTCGCTCGCCCGTGAGCTGGGCTCGCGCAACATCACCTTCAACGTCGTCGCGCCCGGCTTCGTCGACACCGACATGACCAAGGTGCTCACCGACGAGCAGCGCGAGAGCATCGTGAAGCAGGTGCCGCTCGGTCGTTACGCGCAGCCCGAGGAGGTTGCCGCGACGGTGCGGTTCCTCGCCTCGGACGACGCCTCGTACATCACTGGAGCCGTCATCCCCGTTGACGGCGGACTGGGAATGGGTCACTGAACACCATGAGCGGAATTCTCGAGGGCAAGCGCGTCCTGATCACCGGTGTGCTGATGGAGTCCTCCATCGCCTTCCACGCCGCGAAGCTGGCCCAGGAGCAGGGCGCGGAGATCATCCTGACCGCGTTCCCGCGGCCCACGCTGACCGAGCGCATCGCCAAGAAGCTCCCCAAGCCCACCAAGGTCATCGAGCTCGACGTCACCAACGACGAGCACATGGGCCGCCTGGCCGACGTCGTCGGCGAGGAGCTCGGCGGCCTCGACGGCGTCGTGCACTCCATCGGCTTCGCGCCGCAGGACGCGCTCGGCGGCAACTTCCTGAACACCCCGTTCGAGTCCGTGGCCACCGCCATGCACGTCTCGGCGTACTCCCTGAAGTCGCTCACCATGGCCTGCCTGCCGCTGATGCAGAACGGCGGCTCGGTCGTCGGCCTCACCTTCGACGCGCAGTACGCCTGGCCGCAGTACGACTGGATGGGCCCGGCCAAGGCCGCCCTGGAGGCCACCAGCCGCTACGTCGCGCGCGACCTGGGCAAGCAGAACATCCGCTGCAACCTCATCTCCGCCGGCCCGCTCGCCTCGATGGCCGCCAAGTCCATCCCGGGCTTCGCCGACCTGGCCTCCGTGTGGGACAACCGCTCCCCGCTGGAGTGGGACCTCAAGGACCCGGAGCCGGCCGGCAAGGGCATCGTCGCCCTGCTGAGCGACTGGTTCCCGAAGACCACCGGCGAGATCATCCACGTGGACGGCGGGCTGCACGCCATCGGCGCCTGACACTCCTGCTGAGGGCCCGCACCTGTCATGGGTGCGGGCCCTCACCCGTTCGGCGTATCAGGCCGGGCGCGGCACGGCCACAACTGGGCACTGTGGATTACGCGTTCACCCGCGCTTTCCTCCCCAGCACGGCCGAGGAGGTCCCCTTGTGCGCCTGTCCCGCAGTCCGGCCTCAGTGACCGCAGCCGTCTGTCTCGTGATGTCCCTGCCGTACAACGCGATGCCCTACGACGCGAAGCCGCACGCACGCGTGGAGGTGCGCGAAGCCGCCGCGCCGGAGCCGTTCGGCGCCTCCTGCTACAGCCGGGTCACCGGATCCCGGGTGACCGCCTACTGCCACAACCCCTATCCCCGCACCGACGGCGTCCGCCTGCACATCGAGTGCGACCGCTGGTGGGACCTCGACAGCGACGGCGCCGAGGTCGAGGCCGGGCCCGCGCAGACCGTGCGGCTGACCGGCCGGTGCTGGAAAGAGGTCGCGTCGGTGTGGGTCAGTCACCGGAAGCTGGCGCTGTGAACCTCCCCGGACGGCACAGGAAGGGATAGCCGCCCGCCTCCTCGGCTGCGGCCGGTGCGTCGCCCGCGCGGATCGCGTCGACGAGCCGGGTGTGGTCCATGTACGTCTCCGGCGTCAGCTCCTCGCCGACGTCCTCGCGCAGCCAGTCCCGCAGCACCTCGCCGAGGTCCGCGTACATCTCGGTCATCACGTCGTTGTGCGAGGCGGCCACCACGGCCAGGTGGAAGGTGGCGTCCGCGGTCACGAAGGCCTCCGCGTCGCCCGACTCCCAGGCCTCCTCGCGCCGCACCAGCAGCGTGTCGAGCTGCTTGAGGTCCTTCTCGGTGCGCCGCTCGGCGGCCAGCCGCGCCGCGGACGACTCCAGCGTGGAGCGCAGCTCGGCGATGTGCCGGGGGTCCGCGTCGGCGAACCGGCGGTGCATCACACCGGCCAGCTCACTGGTCGCCACGACGTACGTCCCCGAGCCCTGGCGGATGTCCAGCAGACCGTTGTGCGCGAGCGCGCGGACGGCCTCACGGACGGTGTTGCGGGCGACCCCCAGCTGCTCGACCAGCTCGGGCTCGGTCGGGATCCGGGAGCCGACCGGCCACTCGCCCGAGGTGATCTGGTTGCGCAGCGCGGCGATGACCTGCTCGGACAACGCCGAACGGCGGGGATGGCTCAGGGGCATGGCACACCTTCGCACGGGCGGGGCGGACGAGGACGCCCCGGGGATGGACAACCAATCATCCCATGATTCTATGATGGGTGTCATGGCACGCGAGGAAACCCGGACACTGAAGTCCACGACCGCCCACCCTTCCGCGACCACACCGGAGAAGGGAGCCGTGGTGCCCGCCCCGCGCGCGTGGGCGGTGCGCCTGGTCGTCGTCGGCATCGTCCTGTCCGCGCTCAACCTCCGCCCCGCCATCACCAGCCTCGGTGCCCTCCTCGAAGAGGTGCGCGACGGACTAGGCATGAGCGGCACCCTGGCCGGTCTGCTCACCTCGGTGCCCCCGCTGTGCTTCGCCGTCTTCGGCGTCATGGCACCCCGCCTGGCCCGCCGCTTCGGCCCGGGCGCGGTGGTGTGCGCGGGCATGGTCGCCATCACCGCTGGCCTGCTCATACGGCCGTACATGGGCTCCACGCCGGGCTTCCTGGCCGCCAGCGCCCTCGCCCTCATGGGCATCGCCGTCAGCAACGTGCTGATGCCGGTCATCGTCAAGCGCTGGTTCCCGGACCGGGTCGGCTCCATGACCGGCCTGTACTCGATGGCCCTCGCGCTCGGCACCGCGGCCGCGGCCGCCGTGACCGTGCCGGTGGCCGACACGCTGGGCGGGAGCTGGCAGTCCGGGCTCGCGGTGTGGGCGGGGCTGGCCGCGGCGGCCGTACTGCCGTGGATTCCGCTCGTACGGGACCGGGGGCCGGCGCCCGCCGCGAAGGGCGTGTCCCGGCACGTGCACGCGCGCGTGGACGGTGCGGGAGAGGTCCGGCACGTGCACGCACGCGTGGAGCAGCCCGCGCTGCGGATCACCCGGAGCCGGACCGCCTGGGCACTCGCCGTCTTCTTCGGGCTCCAGGCCACCGCCGCCTACATCACCATGGGCTGGATGGCGCAGATCTTCCGGGACGCGGGCGTGTCCGCGGGCACCGCCGGGCTGCTGCTGGCCGTCACGATGGTGATGGGGGTCCCGCTGGCCTTCGTCATCCCGCGCGTGGCCACCCGGCTGCCGCACCAGGGCCCGATCGTGATCGTCCTCGGCGTCTGCGGTCTCGCCGGCTACGCGGGCCTCTACTTCGCCCCCGCCGCCGGCGCCTGGGCCTGGGCCGTCCTGCTGGGCATCGCCAACTGCGCCTTCCCGCTGGCGCTCACCATGGTCGGCATGCGGGCCAGGACCGGCGCGGGCGTCGCCCAGCTGTCCGGCTTCGCGCAGAGCACCGGCTATCTGATCTCCATCCCGGGGCCGCTCCTGGTCGGCGTGCTCTACCAGCACAGCGGCGGCTGGGGCCTGCCGATCGCGCTCATGGTCGGCCTGATGCTCCCGCAGATGGCGGTCGGGGTGCTCGCGGGCCGCGACCGCACGGTGGAGGACGAGGCGGCCCGGTGAGGTCACCCCGGCAGTCTCGGTAAGAGAGCGGGGTGCGAGACTGGCCGCATGCCAGTGCTCGACCCGAACCCCCAGAACGGCCAGAAGAAGATGCTGCTGGTCTTCGGCTCGTTCCTCGCCATCTTCGTCGTCATCGCGATCATCGCGACGATCGCCTCGCCCTGAGGGGGTGGGGATAACCCCCCGATCCCCTAGGGGGCGAGTGTCAGGGTCAACTGGGTGGATCACCGGATGGGTTGAGGGCCGGCGCTTCCGTACCTTCGAGATGTGACCGCGAGAAGCGGACCACGGCGGACTCGAAGACCAGCGGAGGCACTCATGGCGGCCCCTACGCACACCCCGCCCCACCCGGCGTCGAGGGGCGGCGTCGACATCCGGCTCCCCTGGTGGGCCCTCGTCCTGCCGACGCTTGCCTTCGTCGTGCTCCTGACGCTCATCCTCAACCCCTCCGACGCGCACGCCGCCTCCGGCGACCCCGCCGTCACCCGGTTCCTGGAGCACGTGCAGCAGCTGACAGCGCGCTGAACACCCACAAAGCCGCCCGTCAACTCCCTGCGCCCCATGGCCTGTTTCATGCGAAGCTGGATCCCATGAGCGTCGCAGAACCCCGCAGGATTGTCCTTTTCCGGCATGCGAAAGCCGACTGGCCACAGGTCACCGACCATGAGCGGCCGCTCGCCGACCGGGGCCGAAAAGATGCAGCGGAAGCCGGACGGAGGCTGGTCGACTCCGGCATCTCCTTCGACCTGGCCCTCTGCTCCACCGCGACCCGGACCCGTGAGACCTGGAAACTCGCCGTGCAGGAGTTCCCGCACCGGCCGAAAACCGTCTACGAGGAGCGGGTCTACGAGGCCTCTCCCGGCGAGCTGATCGCCGTGCTCAACGAAACCCCGGACGACGTCCAGAACGCCGTCCTGATCGGCCACAACCCGGGTGTGCAGGGCCTCGCCGACATCCTCGCGGGCGCCGCCGAGGGTGATGCCCGCCAGCGGATGGACGGCCGCGGCTTCCCAGCCGCGGCCTTCGCCGTCCTGACCTTCAGCGGCCCCTGGAAGACCCTGGAGCCAGGTGTGGCCACCCTCGTCGACTACTGGGCACCGTCCGACTGACGGCGACGCCGACCGGCGCGAGACACAGCAGGGGCCCGGCACCATCATGGTGCCGGGCTCCTGCCGATTCGCTGTCGCGTCCGTGGTGACCGTCTGGTCCCCGGGTCAGTCCTCCTCGTGCGCGTCCGCCGCCTCGACCTCTTCGCGGGTGACGCCCAGCAGGTACAGCACCGTGTCCAGGAAGGGCACGTTCACCGCGGTGTGCGCGGCCTCCCGCACCACCGGCTTGGCGTTGAAGGCCACCCCGAGACCGGCCGCGTTCAGCATGTCCAGGTCGTTGGCGCCGTCGCCGATCGCCACCGTCTGGGACAGCGGCACTCCCGCCTCGGCGGCGAACCGGCGCAGCAGCCGCGCCTTGCCCGCACGGTCCACGATCTCCCCGGTGACCTTGCCGGTGAGCTTCCCGTCGACGATCTCCAGCGTGTTGGCCTGGGCGAAGTCCAGCCCGAGCCGCTCCTTCAGATCGTCCGTGACCTGGGTGAATCCGCCCGAGACGACACCGACTTGGAAGCCGAGCCGCTTGAGCGTACGGATGAGGGTGCGCGCGCCCGGAGTCAGCCGTACTTCGGAGCGCACCTTGTCGACGACCGAGGCGTCCAGCCCCTCAAGGAGCGCCACGCGCGCGTGCAGCGACTGCTCGAAGTCCAGCTCGCCGCGCATCGCGGCCGCCGTCACCTCGGCGACCTCGTCCTCGCATCCGGCGTGCGCGGCGAAGAGCTCGATCACCTCGTCCTGGATCAGCGTCGAGTCCACGTCCATGACCACGAGCCGCTGGGCCCGGCGGTGCAGACCGGCGGCGACGACGGCCACGTCCACGCCGAGCTTGGCCGCGTCCGTCACCAGGGCGGTGCGCAGCGGCTCGGTCTCCACGCCGGACACCGCGAACTCGACCGCCGTGACCGGGTACTTGGCGAGCCGGAAGATACGGTCGATGTTGCCGCCCGCCTTGGCGATCTTGGCGGCGATCGCGGCGGTGGCCTCCGCGGTGAGCGGGTGACCGAGCACGGTGACCAGGGAACGTCCCAGCCCGCGCGGACGGTTGTCGCCGAGGCCCGAGATGATCTCGGCCTGCATCTTGATCGACTCCGCCCAGCTGTGGACGGTCGCCCGCAGATCACCCTCCAGCGCCCGGGGCGGCGCGGTCACGAGCGCGCACAGCACCATGCGGCCACGCGTGACGACCTGCTCGATGTCGACCACGTCGACCGAGTAGGCGGCGAGGGTGTCGAAGAGGCCGGCCGTGATGCCCGGCCTGTCCTTCCCGAAGATCTTGACGAGAAGGGTGGGGACGTCGGAGGACGAGGTCTGCTCAGCGCTCATGGTGTTCCCACCGTATCCGGCACCCAGTGCCTCCTGCTCCCGAGGTCCGTCTGACGGACACGGAACACTCGGTGACGGGCGGGTGGCCAGATCCTTGCATCATTGCGCACTCACGGTGACTTACCCAGCCGTGTGTGCCCGAGGGGGCGGTGCCTGGTCGCCGCCGACCGGACGCCTGTGACCGGACGTCTGTGACCGGACGCCTGTGACCCGCGCCGAATCAGCGCCGCCCCTTCGGCTTCCCCGGCGGTGGGGGTGGTGGGGGAGGAGGAGGCGGCGGGGGCGGCGGCGAGTGCCGTCCCTCGTCGCCGGAAGACGGGCGTCGGCCACCGGGCCGCTGCCTGGGGGGCCGTTGCGGGGAACGAGGAGGCGGGTCGATCGGGCGGGCCACGGTGGGGGCGCCGTAGACGTTCTCGGGCGGCGACCCCGGCTCGTATGAGGGCTGAGAGCTGTCCTCAGGGGGCCGCACGGCATCCTGCGGCGGGCCGCTACCCGCCGAGGACCCCGAGTCCTCGCCCTGCCAGTCCCCACCGGACGATCGCGAGCCTCGGCCGGGCGGCACCCCACCCGCCGCTCCCGGCCCCCCAGGCCCCGGCTCTCCCCGACGGTCCCCGCGGCGCGGCTCCTGGCCACCACCCTCGGGCCCCGGCGCCCGTCCAGGCTCCCCACCGGGCCGCGCGTCCTCCGGCCCCCGCAACTCCTCCGGCACCCGCAGATACGGGTTCGTCGCCGGGTTCGGAGGCCGATACGGCGTACCGGGCACGTAGGGCCCCGCTCCACCGTCACCCGCCTCAGCCTCGCGACGGTACGCCCCGGATCCACCGCCCTGCGCCTCGGGGTTCGCGGCAGCCGGCCCACCTTGTGCCTCGGTTCGCCCGGCCAAGAGCCCGGACGCCCCCTCGTACGGCCCGGCACCACGGCCCTGCGCCTCGGCGTTCCCGGCATACGCCCCGGAGCCACCCGCCCGCGCTTCGGGGGTCCCGGAGTGCGGCCCGCCGCCGGGTGCCTCGGTTTGCCCCGCGTACGGCCCGGATCCGCCCTCATACGGCTCGGAGCCCCCGCCGTACCCCCCGGCCCCACCTCCGTACAGCCCCGCCCCGCCTTCGTGAAACCCCGCCGTACCGTCGTCGTACGGACCAGCCCCGCCCGGACCACCCCTGGGCGCACCCTGCCCCTCACCCCGATACGGCTCGTACGCCACACCCCCGCCCCCACCCGCATACCGAGGATCGCCCGCAACCCCCACCGACCCCGTCGCCGCCCCCGCCCCCACCAAGTCACGCAGTGCCAGCGCCGAAGCACGCGACCCCGCCGCCCCCGTCGCCCGGGCCAGCAGCGCCCCCGCCGCTCCCGCCGCCGCGCCCCACACCGCACCGAGAAGCAGCGCCATGCCGAACTCTCCCCGCAGCCGGACCCCCGCGCCGAACGCGTCGAACCCCAGTACCGACAGCGACGCGTCCACCGACACCTCCGTCAGCCAGGCGAGCAAGGGCAACGCCAAAGCCGTCGCGACCCCCAGCCGCACCGCACACCGCCCCGCGAAACGAAGGGCCCCCGGATCCCGTACGACGCCGTCCCCCACCCCAGTCGCCCCTTGCCCGGCGTCTGCCCCAGCCGCCCCGCCAACCACCCCCACCGGCGTCCGCACAGCCGTGAACACCCCCGCCAGCAGCATCATCAGCGCGGCCCCCACCCCCAGCAGCCACACCCGTCCGTCAAGATCCGCCAGCCTCCCCAGCGTCACCGACTGGTCGGAGTCCGAGGCGAGCAGTCGGTCCAGCGGGTCCGGCAGGAAGTTCGTCAGGACCCCCGTCGCGCGGCCGTCGAAGGGAACGAACAGGCCGACTGGGATGCCCAGCCACACCCCGTTCGGCGCCCCGAGCAGCGCCGCGCCGGCGATCCGCTTGGGGTGGTCGTCGCCGATCGTCGCGTACGCCGCCGCCGAGAGCCCCGCGGCCACCGCGACCAGCAGCACCGTCACGAGGGCGGACGCGGCCGGCCGTACGACCCGGTGCACCGCCTCCCAGCCACGCGGCAGCGGCGTACGGCGGGACGCCAGCAGCGCGACCAGCAGGATCCCGGCCGACCAGCCGAGCCCGCCGAGCAGGGTCGGCGCGGTGTCCACCGTGAAGCCGACCGCGGCCTTCGCGTCGATGAGGTCGCCGATCTGGTCGGGCAGCAGCCCGCCGATGTCCCCGACGTCACCGAGGCCGGGGATGTCGAGACCGCCGCCCCCTCCCGCGCCGGGCACTTCGTCGAGCCCGAGCGCGCCCCCGTCGATCGTGATGACGTCGTGCCCGGCCCAGGCCAGCCCGCCCATCATCGCCGTGAACAGCACGACCACCGAGCCCGCGCGCGCGAGCAGTTCGGACGGCGCGATCACCGCACCGGCCGCCCGCAGGGACCCTAGGAAGAACCATGACAAAAGCAGCGCGCCGACCAGGCTGACGCCCAATGGCGTGATCTCGATGGCGGTCGCCGCCTCCGCCCCCGTCAACCCGAACGCGGACACATCACCGGCAGGCGTCACCGAACCACCCGCCGCAAGGGCCACCACAGCCGCGGTCATCGGGCCCAGCGAGGCGGCGGAATCGGCCTCCAGCAGATGCAGACCGAGCGCGGCCGTCCCCGTCATCCCGATCAACGCCCAGCTCACGGCGGCGATCGAGGACAGCAGGATGTCTCCCCACGGCAGCCGCCCGCCCCGCTCCGCGGTCTCGACACTCCTGGACGCACTCATGGCAGACCCCCCGATCCGCGGCGCGGCCGAGACCGCGCTTGTCCCCCTCGCGTGGATTACCCACTCTCCGGGTCGGTTTCAACCCCGTCAACGGAACCGGCCGAAGCGCGCGAACGTGGTGTTCTGGGGGCTCAACTTTCGGTCAGGAGGCGGATCCTGAAATAGTTCCCGACGATGTTCGACATCCCTACACTCCCTGTGACGGGGGCAATTCGGGGGACTACTCAGTGGGGCTTGGAGTGCCGGAACTCGTACTGGAAGCGAATGGACGTACCTGGACGCTCGATCCGTCCAGGCCGTACAGCCTCGGACGCGATCCGCAGGGGGACATCGTGTTCGACGACGCCAGGGTGTCCTGGCGTCACGCCACGATCAGCTGGAGCGGGCGCGGTTGGGTCATCGAGGACCACGGCAGCACCAACGGCACGTTCATGCAGGGGCAGCGGATCCACCGGTCGGACCTCGGCCCCGGCTCGGCCGTCCACCTCGGCAACGCGAGCGACGGCCCGCTGCTGAGCCTCACCGGCACCGCGGCCCCGGTCGCGCAGCCCCAGCCCAGGCAGCAGCCGTACGCAGCGCAGAGCGCGAACCCCGGCTGGGGCCAGCAGACACCGCAGCAGGCACCACAGCCGCAGGCACCGCAGTCCGCCTGGCCGCAACCTCAACAGCCCCAGCAAGCACACCAGCCCCAACAGTCGCACCAGCCGCCACAGAAGATCCCCCAGCAGCAGGGACCCGGCGCGGGCGCTGGCGCTGGCGCGGGCACGGACGCACCGCCGGTCTACGGCGACCGCAGCCCGACCACGTTCCACCAGTTCACCATCGGCCGCATCATGCGCATCGGCCGTGCCCTGGAGAACGACCTGGTCGTCTCCGACCTGCAGGTCTCCCGCAACCACGCCGAGTTCCACTCGATGCCCAACGGCCGGATGGAGATCCGCGACCTGGGCTCGCACAACGGCACGTACGTCAACGGCCAGCCCATTCCCAAGGGCGGCTCGACGATGCTCGGTCCGAGCGACATCGTCGGCGTCGGCCACTCCACGTTCCGGATCGTCGGGGACCGCCTCGAGGAGTTCGTCGACACCGGTGAGGTTTCCTTCTCCGCCCGCCATCTCACCGTCACGGTGGACGGCGGTAAGCAGATCCTCAAGGACGTCTCCTTCGGCGTTCCGGAGAAGTCCGTCATCGCGGTGATCGGACCGTCCGGTTCCGGCAAGTCGACGCTGCTCAAGGCGCTGACCGGCTACCGGCCCGCCAACCAGGGCGACGTCCTCTACGACAACCGCAATCTCTACAAGCAGTTCGCCGAGCTGCGCCAGCGCATCGGCCTGGTCCCGCAGGACGACATCCTGCACAAGGAGCTGACCGTCAAGAAGGCCCTCAAGTACGCGGCCAAACTCCGCTTCCCCGCCGACACCACCGGCGAGGAGCGCGAGAACCGCATAAACGAGGTGCTGCGCGAACTGAAGCTCGACGTGCACAAGGAGAAGAAGGTCACGGCCCTCTCCGGCGGCCAGCGCAAGCGCGTCTCGGTGGCCCTGGAACTGCTCACCAAGCCGTCCCTGATCTTCCTGGACGAGCCCACCTCGGGCCTCGACCCGGGCATGGACCGCGATGTCATGCAGCTGCTGCGCGGCCTCGCCGACGACGGTCGCACCGTCCTCGTCGTCACCCACTCGGTGGCCGAGCTGGCGCTGTGCGACAAGCTCCTGGTGATGGCCCCCGGCGGCTCCGTCGCCTACTTCGGCCCGCCCGAGGAGGCACTGAACTTCTTCGGCTACGACACCTGGGCCGACGTCTTCTCCGCCTTCGAGAACTACCGCGACTACGACTGGGCCGGACGCTGGAAGGGCTCGCAGCACTACCAGATGTACGCCGCGGACATAGACGCGGTTGCCCCGCAGTCCGTACAGACGCCTCCGATGCAGGGCATGAAGCCGCCGAAGCCACAGGGCTGGCTGGGCCAGTTCGGGACACTGGTGCGCCGCTATGTCTCGGTGATCGCGTCCGACAAGGGCTTCCTGGCGCTGACGGTGATCCTGCCGCTCGTCCTCGGCGCGGTCAGCCTGCTCATCGACTTCGGCGACGGTCTGCTGCCCAAGCCGATCGACCCCAGGACCAAGCTCCCCGAGCCGAACAGCACGGCCACCACCGTCCTGCTCATCCTGGCGGTCGGCGCCTGCTTCGCCGGCGCCGCCAACTCCGTCCGTGAGCTGATCAAGGAACGGGTCATCTACGAGCGGGAGCGTGCCACCGGCCTGTCCCGCTCGGCGTACCTGATGTCCAAGGTGTTCGTGCTCGGTGTGATCACCATCCTGCAGGGACTGATGGTCGGCCTCATCGGCTTCGCCAGCCGAGCCCTCCCCCAGGAGGGCCTGGTCCTCGGCAACGCCACCCTCGCGGAGCTCTGCCTGCCGATCATGGGCCTCGGGTTCACCTCGATGATGTTCGGCCTGATCATCTCCGCACTGGTGAAGACCTCCGAGAAGACCATGCCGCTGCTGGTCATGTTCGCGATCGTCCAGGTCGTCTTCACCGGCTGTCTGTTCACCCTGCACGGCACGATCGGCGTCAACGAGCTCTCGTATCTGATGCCGTCCCGTTGGGCGGTCGCCGCCGCGGGCGCCACGCTGGACTTCAACAAGGTCAACCCGCCCGTCAAACCGGGCGACTCGACCGACCCGCTGTGGGACCACACAGTCAGCACCTGGGGCCTCGACATGCTCGCCCTGGTAGCCCTCGGCGTGGTCTGCGGCTTCCTGGTGGCCCGCTTCCTGCGCCGCCACGAGCCCGAGGTCATGCGCAAGTGATCACTGTCGTACGACGGTGAAGGGCGGCACCCCGACAGGGTGCCGCCCTTTCGCGTACGAGAGGTCCGCGCGACCTCAGTACGCGCCGTTGACGTTGTCCATCGAGCCGTACCTGTCGGCCGCGTAGTTCGCGGCGGCGGTGATGTTGGCGACCGGGTCGTAGATGTTCCAGGACGTGCCCGCGACGTGGTACGCCTGGAACGTCGGCGGGATGACCTGGAGCAGCCCCTTCGACGGGATGCCGTTGATGGCGTTGATGTCCCAGTTGTTGATCGCGTTCGGGTTGCCCGAGGACTCCCGCATGATGTTGCGGTACAGACCGTTGTAGCTGCCCGGGATGCCCTTGGCCTTCATGATGGCCAGGGACTCCTTGATCCAGCCGTCCAGGTTGTTGGCGTAGCTCTTCTTCGGCGCGGCGGCCTTGAGCTTGGCGCGCTGGGCGGCACGGCTCGCGGCCTCCTTGGCCTTGCGCGCCTGCGCGGCCTTCTTGGCGGCGGCGGCCGCGGCGGCCTTCTTCTTCGCGGCGGCGGCCTTCTTCTTCGCGGCGGCGGCCTTGGCCTTCGCTTCGGCCTGCGCCTTGGCCTTCGCCTCGGCGGCCTTGCTCTGCAGGGCCTTGGCGGCGAGCTGCTCCTTGACGTCCGCCTGGAGGCCCTTGAGCTCTTCGGAGCGGTACTTCACGGGGGCCGAGTAGCTGGCCGCCTCGGACGTGGTGGTCTCCGCGTTGCCTGGAACCGCGCTGAGGACTACGGCGGCAGCGCCGAGCGTGGCGACACCGGCGACGGCGATCTTGTGGCGCTTGGTCAGCGCGCGACTATGACCACGGGTGAAAGGGTTCTTGGGCATGCGGAAATGACCTCTTCGGATAGCGCGGAGGTCGCTCGCTGTCCGTCGGGGGACACGGGTGCTTCCGGCACAAACGCCGCGGGGGGAACCCGCGGCGCGGAGCGACGTTGGCCATTCTTAGCTGCCGCAAAACACCCGGGCAAAGGTGTGACGTACGATGCTGGGTAGTGGACCAGGGGAGGGCAAAACGGGACAGACAGGAACGTCTGTCCCGTTCATCGGGGGAGCCTTTGTCTCCTATTTCGCTTCGTACGTGATCTGGGCCCTATGTGCGGGCTCACATCGCCCGCACAGCGTTCTCACCGGTAGTTGCTGGCGCAATGCTCAGCGTGAGGCTCCTCCGCCGGAAGGAGGAGATGCACGTCCCCGAACTCGTGCCACAGATAGCGCCCGCGCACCGCCTCCTCGTAGCCGCGGTCGACCGCCGCCCGCCCCGCGACCGCCTCCAGCATCAGCAGATGCGAGGCCTCCGGCTCGTGCAGCCCGGTCAGCAGCCCGTCCACCACCCCCACCCCGCGCTCCGGGGTCACGACGAGATCCGTCCACCCTTCACGCGCGCGTACGACCCCGTCGGCGCCGGCCGCCGACTCCACGGCCCGCACAGCCGTCGTCCCGACCGCCACGACCCGCCCGTCCCCGGCCTTCACCGCGTTGATCAGCCGCGCCGACGCCTCCGGCACCGAGAACCGCTCCGGATACGGCGGCTCGTGCACCTCCGCCGAGGCCACCCCCGTGTGCAGCGTGACCGGCGCGAACTGCACACCCCGGCTCACCAGCTCCGCCACCAGCCGCGCGGTGAAGGGCCGCGCCGCACTGGGCATCTCCGCACTACCCGCCCCGTCGGCCGACGGCAGCGCGAACACCGTCTGATACACGGACAACGGCTGATCCCGCTCCGTGTAGGAGTACCGAATCGGCCGCCCGTGCTCCCGCAGCAGACGGTGGACGACAGCGCCCGCACCGCCGCCCGAGCCGGCCCCCGCCACCCGCGCCCACCACAACCGCTCGCGCGCCCCGCCCAGCGCCTCCTCCAAGACCAGCCGAACACCCCCGGTCAACCGCACCTCTGTCCCCGCGGGCCCACCCGCACGCGCGCGCGTGGTGCCCCTTCCGTCCGGCTCCCGCAGCTCGACGGCCCACCGCCCGTCGTCCCCGAGCGTCGAGAAGTGCACCACCACGCGCGCGTGCCCCACCCACCCGTCGACGGCGGCGCCCAGCACAGGGGAGGTGTTCACGACGAGCAGGTCCCCGGCCCTCAGCAGACACGGCAGCTCCCGGAACGCGTGGTGCGACACCTGGGTCCCGCGCGACACCAGCAGCCGTACGGCATCCCGGTCCAGCCCCGGCCCGCGCTGCTCCGCCGGCACCCGCGCCGACAGCTCCTGCGGCACCCGCACGCTCAGCGTCATCGCTGCCCTTCCAGCAGCGACGGAGCCCCGTACCGCCCACTCGCCGGCCGCTCCTCCAGCAACCGCAGAAAGGCCGGCACCACACTGGCCGGCTTCGGCCGCGGACCCGGGTCGTCCGGTACGGCCGCCGCATACAGGTCCGTCGCCATGTCTCCGGGATCGACGGCCCACACCCGCAGCCCGGGCTCCTCTTCCCCCAGCACCGCCGTGAGGTGGTCCAGGGCGGCCTTTGAAGCCCCGTAGCCGCCCCATGTCTCGTAGGCCTCGGCCGCGGCGTCGGAACTGATCGCGATCACCGTGCCGGCCCCGGACGCCCGCAGCAGCGGCAGCGCCTCCTGGACCAGCCCCAGCGCGGCCACCACGTTCACCTCCAGCGCGCGGCGCAGCCCGTCCAGTGGCAGCTCCTCAAGGCGCGCCAGCGGCTCGACGCCCAGCGCGCTCGCGTTGTTCACCAGCAGATCGACGCCGCCGAGCCTCCAGGCCGCGGCGACCAGCTCCGAGCGGTGCGCCGGGTCCGTGACGTCTCCGGGCAGCGCCGTCACCCGTGTTCCGTGCGTCTGAAGCCACGCCGCTGTCTCCTGGAGGGCCTCGGCGCCTCTGGCGTCCAGCACCAGGTCCCAGCTCCGCGCCGCCAGCGCCTCGGCGAGCGCCCGTCCCAGCCCCTTCGAGGCCCCCGTGATGATCGCTACCGGCATGACACACGTCCCCTTCGTCGTCCCCGCCTCCTGATCGGCGTACTCCCAACCTAGGAACGGGACCGCCCCGGCCGCCTCGGACGCGGGCCGCAGAGCGACGCGGCCCTTCGCCCTAGGTCCCCTGCCCTAGTCGAGGGCGGTCACAGGTCCGATCCGCGCTGTCACACCCCGCCCGTACCCTGAGGGCATGAGTCAAGGCCCCCGGTCCGGCCTCGCCGCGGTGAGCTCCGCGCTGCTGGCCATGAGCAGGCACCTCGAGGTGCGCGACGTCCTCAAGACGATCGTCGCCTCGGCCCGCGAGCTGCTCGGCGCGCAGTACGCCGCCCTCGGCGTCCCGGACGACCACGGCGGCTTCGCCCAGTTCGTGGTCGACGGGGTCAGCGACGAGCAGTGGAAGGCCATCGGCCCACTCCCGCGCCAGCACGGCATCCTCGCCGCGATGCTCCACGAGGCAACCCCCGAGCGCCTGGCCGACGTCCGCAAGGACCCCCGCTTCGAGGGCTGGCCCTCCGCCCACCCCGACCTGGTCGACTTCCTGGGCCTGCCGATCCGCGACGGCGACGAGGTGATCGGCGCGCTCTTCCTGGCGAACAAGAACTGCCCCAAGCCTGATGGCAGTTGCGGCTTCACCCAGGAGGACGAGGACCTGCTCTCGATCCTCGCCCAGCACGCCGCGATCGCCCTCACCAACGCCCGCCTGTACGAACGCAGCCGCGAGCTGACCATCGCCGAGGAGCGCTCCCGCCTGGCCCACGAACTGCACGACGCGGTCAGCCAGAAACTCTTCTCCCTGCGGCTGACCGCCCAGGCCGCTGCCGCCCTCGTCGACCGCGACCCGTCCCGCGCCAAGGGCGAACTGCAGCAGGTGGCCGTGCTCGCCGCCGAGGCCGCCGACGAACTGCGCGCCGCAGTGGTCGAGTTGCGCCCCGCGGCCCTGGACGAGGACGGCCTGACCGCCACCCTCCGCACCCACGTCCAGGTCCTGGACCGCGCCCACTCCGCGCGCGTGACCTTCGCCGCCCGCAGCTTCCGCGCGCTGCCCGCCGCCCAGGAGGAGGCCGTGCTCCGCGTCGCCCAGGAAGCCCTGCACAACGCGCTGCGGCACTCGGGCGCCGAACACGTCGACGTGACCCTGGACCGGCGCGCCGGCGGCGCCGTCCTGCGCGTCACCGACGACGGCACCGGCTTCGACCCGAAGTCGATACGCCGGGCGGGACGCCACCTGGGTCTGGTCTCCATGCGGGACCGCACCAGCGGGGTCGGCGGCACACTGACCGTGGAATCGGAGCCCGGCAAGGGCACCACCATCGAGATGGAGGTCCCGGGTGGCTGACACGATCAAGGTCCTGCTCGTCGACGACCACCAGGTGGTCCGCCGGGGCCTGCGCACCTTCCTAGAAGTGCAGGACGACATCGAGGTCGTGGGCGAGGCCGCCGACGGCGCCGAGGGCGTCGAGCGCGCGGAGGAACTGAAGCCCGACATCGTCCTCATGGACGTGAAGATGCCGGGCATGGACGGCATCGACGCCCTGCGCAGGCTCCGCGAACTGGACAACCCCGCGCGTGTGCTGATCGTCACCAGCTTCACCGAACAGCGCACCGTGGTCCCGGCGCTGCGCGCGGGCGCCGCCGGGTACGTCTACAAGGACGTCGACCCCGACGCCCTGGCCGGCGCCATCCGCTCCGTCCACGCCGGGCACATCCTGCTCCAACCCGAGGTCGCGGGCGTCCTGTTGTCCCAGGAGGAGAACAACTCCGGCCAGGGAAGAGGTGGTTCGCTCACCGAGCGGGAGCGCGAGGTGCTCGGTCTGATCGCGGATGGCCGCTCCAACCGGGAGATCGCCCGGGCGCTGGTCCTCTCCGAGAAGACTGTCAAGACACACGTCTCGAACATCCTGATGAAGCTCGACCTGGCGGACCGGACACAGGCGGCGCTCTGGGCGGTTCGTCATGGTGTGGCCGGATAGGACTTCATACTGTCGTGGGAATGTCCCCCGGATGGCGCATCCTCCGTGGATCTCCGCCGTTCTCCAGTGCGTGCTGCGGCGACTGCCGGAGCAATCGCTAGGAGGGCTTAGAAGTGAAGAACCTGAAGAAGGTAGCGGCCGTGACGATGGTGGCCGGCGGGCTGGTCGCCGCCGGTGCCGGTATGGCCTCCGCAACCGACGGGTCGCACGCCGACGGCAAGGCCGTGGGCTCGCCCGGCGTCGTCTCGGGCAACCTCGTCCAGGCCCCGGTGCACGTCCCGGTGAACGCCGTGGGCAACAGCGTGAACGTCATCGGCGTGCTGAACCCGGCCTTCGGCAACCTCGGCATCAACCGCTGACCTTCCTCGCCGAACCGGCAGTGACTTCGGCCTCCCGGGTGCCTCGCGCGCCCGGGAGGCCGGTCCGTTTGTCGGCCGAATGATCCGAACGGTCGGTCCTGGTCGAATCTCCGTACCGTTCGATGTGTCTCCCGCGTTGATCAGCGCACGACCCGCGGCCGGGTTGGATACGCAATCGCAGGAGGAACGCTTCTCATGAACATTGCCAAGAAGGCCGCCGCGGCCATCACCGTCGCCGGTATCGCCACGGGTGCCGCTGCCGGTGCCGCTGCCGCCAGCGCGGGTGCCGACGGCGCGGCCGTGAAGTCGCCGGGCGTCGTCTCGGGCAACCTCGTCCAGGTCCCGGTGCACGTCCCGGTGAACGCCGTGGGCAACAGCGTGAACGTCATCGGCGTGCTGAACCCGGCCTTCGGCAACACCGGCGTGAACGACTGACGTCGGATCCAGGCGGACGGGGCCTCTCAAGTCAACGGCGACTTGAGGGGCCCTTGGTGTGCGTGCCCCAGCTGTATCCACCCAGGGGCGCGGGGAACTGCGCGACCAGCCACGACGCACCCGCACCTGCACAGCTCACCGCACCCCCCGCTCCCGCTCCTCCACATACGCGTTGTACGCAGCCACCAGGGCTCTACGGGCCGTCCGCTCCACCGGCCTCAGCGCCTCGGACCGCGCTCCCATCTCCCCGGCGGTCACGGCCGCCCCGTGCCCGTTCTCATAGGCCAGCGACACCAAGAACCCCACCCGCTGCGCCAGCTCCAGCACCCGCACCGCCCGCGGCGGATACCCCGGCGCCAGAACCTCCCGCCCGCGCTCCGCCCGAGCCCGGTACGCCGAGATCGCCGCCTCCGCCACCGGCCCCGACCCGGCCACGTCCAGCCGCGACAACACCTCCGTCGCCTCCCGCAGGGCCTCCGCGAGTTCCCGCTCGGCCTCACCCAGCGAAGGGACATCCGCCGGCGGAGCCTCCCGCACCGGGAGCACGTGCCACACCACCTCGACATGCACATCACCCGAGGGGCCCGCCTCGTACACCTCCGGCACCAGCCCCAGCGCGGCGCCGTGACAGATCACCGCCTCCTCCGCCTCCAACGCCCGCGCGTTGAACTCCGGCGGTCCGCTCAGCCCGAGCGGATGCCCGGGGGCGGGCAGCGCGACCCGAAGACCGGTGACCCCGAGCGAGCGCAGCCGCCCGAGCGCCAGCGTGAGACCGACGGCCGCCGTCTCGCCCGGCAGCCCCTCGACCCGGTGCACGGCATCGTCACCGACGATCGCCAGCACGGCGTCGTCCGGCGAGACAAGTCCGGCCAAAAGGCCGTTTCCCCAAGCGGCAAGGCGTCCAGAGCGCGGTTCCGAGAGCATGCCCCCACCCTAAGGACCGGACCGATGGATGGGAGCGGCCGACCGGTGGCGTAGATTTCATCGAGGGCTGCGCCCAAAAGCGCGCACGCGACAGCCGAGACGTCGACACCGTCACACTGCAAGGGGAGACAACGCGCTCATGAGCGATGTTCTGGAGCTTCAGGACGTATCCGTGGTCCGTGAGGACCGGGCTCTGGTGGACCAGGTCTCCTGGTCGGTCAAGGAGGGCGAGCGCTGGGTCATCCTCGGCCCCAACGGCGCCGGCAAGACCACGCTCCTGAACCTCGCGTCCAGCTACCTCTACCCCAGCAAGGGCACCGCCACCATCCTCGGCGAGACCCTCGGCAAGCCCGGCACCGACGTCTTCGAACTGCGCCCGCGCATCGGCATGGCCGGCATCGCCATGGCCGACAAGCTCCCCAAGCGCCAGACCGTCCTGGAAACCGTGCTGACAGCGGCGTACGGCATGACCGCGGGCTGGCAGGAGGAGTACGAGGACATCGACGAGCAGCGCGCGCGTGCCTTCCTCGACCGCCTCGGCATGAGCGACTACCTGGAGCGGAAGTTCGGCACCCTCTCCGAGGGCGAGCGCAAGCGCACCCTCATCGCCCGCGCCCTGATGACCGACCCCGAGCTGCTCCTCCTCGACGAGCCCGCCGCCGGTCTCGACCTCGGCGGCCGTGAGGACCTGGTCCGCCGCCTCGGTCGGCTCGCGCGCGACCCGATCGCCCCCTCGATGCTCATGGTCACCCACCATGTCGAGGAGATCGCCCCCGGCTTCACCCACGTCCTCATGATCCGCCAGGGCAAGGTCCTCGCCGCGGGCCCCCTGGAGCTCGAACTCACCTCCCGCAACCTCTCCATGTGCTTCGGCCTGCCCCTCGTCGTCGAGCAGGTCGGCGAACGCTGGACCGCGCAGGGCCTCCCGCTGTCGTGATCAAGTGAAGTACCCGCAAAAACACGGGTAAGAAGCCTCTGCCCGCCCCATCGCGCCCTGTCGGAGGCGGTACCCCCGGACCTACCATGAGCCCGTGAACGACATCGACGCATGGGTGTGGTGGCTCGTCGGCGCGGCAGCTCTCGGAATCCCGCTCGTGGTGACCGCGATGCCGGAGTTCGGCATGCTCGCGGTCGGCGCCGTCGCCGCGGCGGCCGCTGCCGGACTCGGCGGCGACGTCGTCGTCCAGGTGCTCGTCTTCGTCGTCGTCTCGGTGGCCCTCATCGCCGTCGTACGGCCCATCGCGACCCGGCATCGAGTCCAGCGCCCCCAACTCGTCACGGGTGTCGACGCGTTGAAGGGCAAACAGGCCGTCGTCCTGGAGCGCGTCGACAGCGCGGGCGGCCGGATCAAGCTCGCCGGAGAGGTCTGGTCGGCACGCTCTCTCGACGCCGGACAGGTCTACGAACCAGGCCGGGAAGTCGACGTCGTGGACATCGAGGGAGCCACGGCGATCGTCATGTGACCTCGCAGGATGCAACTGAACCGAACGCACCACGAGTTACTCGACGGTCTGTCACACTCGACCAGCAAGATCTTCAACAGGCATAAGATCTTCCGAAAACGCCGAGGCGGAGAAGGGCACGGGGAGCACGATGGAACCGGTCATCATCGTCTTGATCATCCTGGTGGTGTTGGTCTTCATCGCCCTGATCAAGACGATCCAGGTCATCCCACAGGCCAGTGCGGCCATCGTGGAGCGCTTCGGCCGCTACACGCGGACGCTCAACGCGGGACTCAACATCGTCGTCCCGTTCATAGACACCATCCGCAACCGCATCGACCTGCGTGAACAGGTCGTGCCGTTCCCGCCGCAGCCAGTGATCACCCAGGACAACCTGGTCGTCAACATCGACACGGTCATCTACTACCAGGTGACCGACGCGCGGGCCGCGACCTACGAGGTCGCCAGCTACATCCAGGCCATCGAGCAGCTCACCGTCACCACCCTCCGCAACATCATCGGTGGCATGGACCTGGAGCGGACCCTGACCTCCCGCGAGGAGATCAACGCGGCCCTGCGCGGAGTCCTCGACGAGGCCACCGGCAAGTGGGGCATCCGTGTCAACCGCGTCGAGCTGAAGGCGATCGAGCCTCCGACCTCCATCCAGGACTCGATGGAGAAGCAGATGCGCGCCGACCGTGACAAGCGCGCCGCGATCCTGACAGCCGAAGGTACCCGCCAGGCCGCGATCCTCACCGCCGAGGGCGAGAAGCAGTCCCAGATCCTGCGCGCCGAGGGTGAGGCCAAGGCGGCCGCCCTGCGCGCGGAGGGCGAGGCCCAGGCGGTCCGCACGGTCTTCGAGGCCATCCACGCCGGCGACCCCGACCAGAAGCTCCTCTCCTACCAGTACCTCCAGATGCTCCCCAAGATCGCCGAGGGCGACGCCAACAAGCTCTGGATCGTCCCCAGCGAAATCGGCGACGCCCTCAAGGGCCTCTCCGGAGCCATGGGCAACTTCGGCGTAGGCGGCGGCTCGAACGGCGGCAACGCGGGTGCGGAACGCCGGGAGACCCCGAAGATCGACTGACGTGCATACGGCACTGGGGCTCACCTCGTCGGAGGTGAGCCCCAGTTCTGCTTACGGCTACTGCTCAGGCGGCCTCTCCGGCCAGCCAGTCCGGCAGAGCCGAGAAGTCCTCGTGGCCCAGGGAAAGCAACATCGCGTCCGCCGGAGTCGGCTCGAACGGCTCCCGCAGCAACGGCATCCCCGCCTCCGCCGGAGTCCGGTTCGCCTTACGGTGGTTGTCCTCAGCGCAGGACGCCACCGTGTTCAGCCAGGTGTCCTGACCACCCTGCGACCGCGGCACCACGTGGTCCACGGTCGTCGCCCGCCGCCCGCAGTACGCGCACCTGTGCCGGTCACGCACCAGAACACCCCGCCGAGACCACGGGGCTTGTCTTCGGAAGGGCACCCGTACATACCTGCACAACCTGATCACCCGGGGCGCCGGTATGTCGACCGCGGCTCCGCGCATGCGCAGTTCGGGGTGGGACTGCTCGACGACGGCCTTGTCCTGCAGCACCAGAACGACGGCCCGGTTCAACGTCACCGTCGACAGCGGCTCGAAGCTCGCGTTCAGTACCAGCGTGTCCCGCATCTCAGCCCACCTCCCATGTGCACCGTCCCACCCCCTGGCGGGCTTGGGCTTGGATCAACTCTGGCCGGGCACGCCGAGATGGACAACGCAATAAAAAGTGCCCGCCTCTGATCAATTCCAAGACCAGAGGCGGGCAAACGCTCAATGAACGTCAGTCTTCGGCGGGCACCTCGTACTCACCGACCAACCGAGCACGCGCGATTGCGTGGAAGCGCAGGTTGAAGCCCACAAAGGCGGGAGAGGCATCGGAATCCGGCCCGAGCTTCTCCTGGTCCACGGCGTACACGGTGAAGACGTACCGATGCGGCCCGTCCCCGGCCGGCGGAGCGGCCCCACCGAAGTCCTTCGACCCGTAGTCGTTCCGCGCCTGTACGGCACCCTCCGGCAGCCCCTCGAACTTCCCGCTGCCCGCACCCACCGGCAGCTCGGTCACCGAGGCAGGGATGTCGAACACGACCCAGTGCCAGAACCCACTGCCCGTCGGGGCGTCGGGGTCGTAGCAGGTCACGGCGAAGCTCTTGGTCTCCGGCGGGAAGCCCTCCCAGCGCAGCTGCGGAGAGGTGTTGCCGGCCGCGTAGACCTGAGCGTCCTTGAGCGTGCCGCCCTCCTGCACGTCCTCGCTCGTCACCGTGAACGACGGGACGGGCGGATGGAAGTCATGGGGGAGCGGCCGCCGCTTGAGCTCGGTCACCTCGGTACCTCCTGATCGATTACCGGAATCAGCAGTTCCCGAGCCTAGAACCAGTTGCGCTTGCTGCCGACCTCGGACAGCCACTGGTTGATGTACCCGGCCCAGTCGGTGCTCTGGTAGTCGTGCAGCCCCACCTGGAAGGACCGGAAGGTGTCACTGCCCTCGCTGAACAGCCCCGGCTTCTTGTCCATCTCCAGGATGACGTCCATCGCGTTGCCATCCGCGACGAAGCTCAACTCGACCTGGTTGAGCCCGCGGTACTGCTGCGGCGGGAAGAACTCGATCTCCTGGTAGAACGGCAGCTGCTGTCGCGTCCCGCGGATGTGACCGCGCTCCAGGTCCGCGTTCTTGAAGCGGAAGCCCAGCTGCATGAACGCGTCCAGGATCGCCTTCTGCGCCGGCAGCGGGTGCACCTTGACCGGGTCCAGGTCACCGGAGTCCACGGCACGCGCGATCGCCAGCTCCGTCGTCACACCGACGTTCATGCCGCGCAACGCCTGGCCGTCGATCACCGTGATCGGCGTCTCCCAGGGGATCTCCAGACCGAACGGCACCGCGTGCACCGCGTTGGCCTGAAGCGTGAAGGCACCGCCGAGCGGGACCTTCGTGAACTCGACGTCCTGCTTGTACTCCTGGTCGCCGCTCTCGACCTCGACCTTGGCCTGGAGCCCGACCGACAGCCCCTCGATCTCCTGGTCCACGGACCCGCCCTGGATCCGCACCTCGCCCTGGACGACACCACCCGGAACGACGTTGACCTCGGTCAGCACCGTCTCCACCGAAGCCCCACCGGCACCCAGGCTCGCGAGCAGCTTCTTGAACGCCATGTCTCTCCCTACAACGCGCGGATTCCTGATCCCTACAAACGCGATCCGGCCGTGGTCGGTTCCGCGCCTTCACCCTGGCAAGCGGACGAACCCTTGACCACCCCTTGGTACCCACCCGTCTGGACTACGCTCGGAGGCCATGATCACGCCCCCGGACCGTACGCCACTGCCCCGAGAGTTCTTCGACCGCCCCGTACTGGAAGTCGCCCCCGACCTTCTCGGCCGCACTCTCGTCCGTACGACCCCGGACGGTCCGATCGTGCTGCGCCTCACGGAGGTCGAGGCATACGACGGCCCGAACGACCCCGGCTCCCACGCCTATCGCGGCCGCACGGCCCGCAACGGCGTGATGTTCGGTCCTCCCGGGCATGTGTACGTCTACTTCACCTACGGCATGTGGTTCTGCATGAACCTGGTCTGCGGACCGGAGGGCAGCGCGAGTGCGGTCCTGCTGCGGGCCGGGGAGATCCTCGAAGGCGCAGATCTGGCGCGCAAACGTCGACTCTCGGCCCGAAATGACAAGGAACTGGCCAAAGGGCCCGCCCGCCTGGCCACGGCCCTGGACGTGGACCGGGCCCTGGACGGCACGGACGCCTGCGAGTCGAGCGAGACCCCACTGAGGATGCTCACGGGCACCCCGGTCGCCCCCGACCAGGTACTCAACGGTCCCCGGACCGGAGTCGCCGGCGACGGGGGCGTGCACCCCTGGCGGTTCTGGGTCGCCAACGACCCGACAGTGAGCCCCTATCGGGCCCACGTCCCGAGGCGGCGCTCAAGTTGACTCGCTCTTGGAAGATGCGTAACGTGGCCCGAGCCGCTTGACCCGGTTACGGCAATCGCCAGCAGCCGAGAGCGGCCAAACCACTACCTACAACATCCCCTCAGCGGGGGCGATTTCGGCGTGCCTGCATGCTCGAATTCGAACTCGCGGAGCTCGATTATGAGTTGCCGAGGGAATGGGCTAACGTAGTGAATGTCGAAAGGCCCCGCCGACAGGGAATCAGGACCGAAAGGATCTGATAGAGTCGGAAACGCAAGACCGAAGGGAAAAGCACCGGAGGAAAGCCCGAGAGGGTGAGTACAAAGGAAGCGTCCGTTCCTTGAGAACTC